>NZ_JAVCWL010000022.1:0-142540 GCF_030846505.1 Massilia pseudoviolaceinigra
CTAGTTCTGGCAGCCAGTAGCCGATTGAATCAATCTGCGATTTTTCGGCGACCAACGCCACGCCGTACATTCGTTCGATGAAAAAGGTGATCGCGTTATAGCCGCCATGTACGAAAATGGGCGCATATAATGAAGCGAACCTGATCGCAACAATTGCGTAAATAATTCCATTCACAAAGCTGCCTAAAAAACCGTGATCGAAGTGAACAATCCCGAACATCAATGATGATACGACGATCGCGACGCTCAATCGATACTTCTCGCATAAACGACGCAATATGAATCCGCGAAAAACAATTTCTTCGACAACCGGACCCAACACGACAATGGTAATTGCTTGAAGGACCAGCCAGCTCGGCAGCCAGTTTGTATTCTCAAACGCAGAAGGCTTGGCAAGATGCCAGTGACGATATGCCCAGTCGACATCGATTTTTGCACTCAAAAAAACCAGGATCGCCCAGCACCCAATCCCGATGAATACGCTTGCAAAGAGCACAGCGGCCAATTCGGCTAGAGCCCGAACTGAGAAACCAGCCCCCATGAATTGAGTAAAATTCAGATTCTCTCGCTGAAGGAAACTTTTACTAAGAAAGATCATCGTCAATGCAATGCCAGCAAATTTCAGATAGATGAAATTTGTAATACCTTCCCCGTAGGTGCCTACGATATAGTCCCACACGAGCATTACGCAAACCCAAATAAATATGACTTCGTGTATTTTGATTGGCGCTGGCCGAACCATGGAATTTGAGAGCTTACTGAAATTATTCAACATCCTGCCACCTTTTTACTAAGATCGTCATCTGGTTTTATGTGACGAAGCCCGGCAATACACGTGCTTCGCCACTTCCGTCATCGAACTTCCGACTCAGCGATATAAAGCTAGGCCATCAATCACCGTGTACCCTGTCATACAGCCAGCGACCCAAATTACCGCCCCACCTCTGAACTTCATCAAAAGCTTCGAAGCCTACTTCAAGAAATTGTTGGAAGCTAGCTTCGCATCCAATTTTTTCAGTCGATATTTCGCATTTCATATCTTCTTTACCGCTACCACCAATTGCCTCGAGAATTGCAGAATTTTCGATTATTTGCATGACTTCTCCTTGCTATATGTTTCAATCGAACCGAAGTGTTCGATTGAATCCGGGCCGGCACACGGACTGATGAGAGTCAACCGGCGCGAATAATAAGACGAGCTAGTTTTCCATCTCGCTTACTTACATTTATTATCACGGATATCGGCAATCCAAATATTATCGAAACGCAAACTAAGAATTTAATCTGCAACCAATTATTGAGAGAAAATTGCTGGACGCAATTCGACTTCTTTGCCTGCACGTAGACAAACAACCCGATCCGCAGAGTTAATCGTCTCTGGCCGGTGCGCCACCATGATGCGTGTCAGCGCCATGGCACTCAACGCCGCATTCACGAGTTGTTCGTTTTGAATATCGAGGTGACTGGTAGCTTCGTCCAATGCCAGCACTTTGGGAGATTTGTAAAGCGCTCGGGCCAGTAAAATGCGTTGTTTCTGCCCGCCCGACAAACTGCTGCCCATATCCCCCACCAAGGTTTGATACCCCATCGGCATTGCGGTAATTTCGTCATGCACCGCCGCCATCCGCGCGCAGCGCTCCACATCGGCATATTCGCATTTGCTGTCGAAGAAACTGATGTTGTCGATGATGGAACCTGCCAGGAGCACGTCATCCTGCATGACCGTGCCGACCAGTTGCCGATATGCCTGCAGGCCAAGCTGCTGAATCGGAATTCCATCGATCATTACCTCCCCTTCGCTGGGCGCGAGTAAGCCGAGAAGGATCTTGCACATCGTGGTCTTGCCGCATCCGCTTGGGCCGACCAACGCAACGCTCTGCCCTGCCGGTATATGCAGATTCACGCCATCCAGAATCCACGGCTCACCGTCCGCGTAACGAAACTTCACATCGCGCAGGGTGATGCTGGGAGTAATCCGGCTTAAATCGCTTTCCCACATGGTCGTGGGCTCCGCCGGCTCCAGAACGATATCGGACAGCCGCTCCGCATGCAGCCCGAGCATCTTCAGGCTGATCAGCATGTCCACGAGGCTGACCATGCGGCCCGCGAACGTCGCCGCGTAACTGATGAATGCCATCAGCATCCCCACCGTCAGCGCATTACGCAGCACCAGCCCTGCCCCAACGTAGAAAACGATCAGACCCTGCAAACCGATGATCGTACTGTTCGCCGCCTTGATCAGGATGGTGAGCTTTTCGGTCCTGGCATCGCGGTTGACGACATCCTGCTTGAGGTTTTGCCAGCGCGCCTTGCGCTCGGCATCGCGCCCGAACAATTTAAGGGGAACGATGGCCCGCACGGTTTCCACAAAATGCGTATTCTCCTTTGCCGCGAGAATCAGGCGTTCCTGCGATGCGATTCTGAGCGGCTGGTAAAACATCCACCGCAACGCGGCGTATAACGCGACGCTGACGACGACGATCAGCGTGAGCTCCGCGCTGTACATCAACATCATCCCCAACGCCAGCAGCGCCATCAAACCATCGAGTACGCTTTCCACAAAAACGCTGGTCAAGGTCTGCTGGATCGCGGCAATGCTGCCGAAGCGGGATAGCACGTCGCCCAGGTGGCGTTTTTCAAAAAATACCGTAGGCAGGCTGATCAGATGGGAAAATACACGGGCCGACCATTGCAGGCCAACGTCGATACTCCATCTCATCAACACCATGCTGCGCGCAATGCCGATCAGCGTCTGCGTCACCAGCAGGAGAGCAAAGCCGACCACCAATATCTGCAGCAACTGGTGATCGCCGCTAACGATCACCTCATCGATCACGTACTGATTGAACAAAGGCGAAACAAGCGCAAACACTTCCAGCGCAAGTGCCAGCGCGAAGACTTGCAATAACGCCCGGCGTAATCCCACGACCGGTCCGGTCAGCTGCTTGATCGACATCCTGCGCGTCGCATCTTTCTGCTCGAACTCCGCCGTCGGCAGCAGTTCCAGGGCGACCCCGGTAAAATGCTCCGACACCTCGGCCATCGTGAGGATGCGTTCACCGACAGCCGGATCGAGAATGACGACGGTGGTGGCACCGCGCAGGCTGCGCTTGATCTTCTTGAGGACCACGAAGTGATTCAGATTCCAATGCAATATGCACGGACACTTCAAGGCGCCCAATTCGTCCAGCGCCAGTCTTAAGGGCCGCGACGCAAGATGCATGGAGCCCGCGTGACGCATTAATTGCGCCAGGCTCGCGCCTTTGAGACTGATCGAAAAGCGCCGGCGCAAATCCGCAAGATCCATATGACTGCCGAAATGGCTGGCCACCATGGCAAGGCAGGCCAGGCCGCATTCGCTGGACTCGGTCTGTAGAATGGCTTTCATCTCCGGCTCCCTCAGATCGGTTTAACGCTGCGCCGCCGCCAGCAAAGGCGCGGCGATCTATTCCCAGATGCGGCGCCGGTCCTGCACGATGTCCGCTTCCAGCGTCATCCCGGCACGCAGCGGCTGCGCCACGCCATAAACATCCACACTCTGGCGCGACAATTGCACCCGGATCCGGAACAAAGCCTCGTTGCTGTTAACTCCCGGCGTGCTTTGTTGTGCATTGCTCAGGATCGTACTGGCCAGATGCGGCGGAAGATCATTGGGCGCAAACGGCGCCTTGCTGATATCGGCAATGCGCCCGCGATGCAGTCCGAATTTCTGATAGGGATAAGCCTGGTAACGTATCAAGACCGTCTGCCCGGCTGCGACAAAACCCATCATCCGGCTTGGCGCATACAGCTGGACCTCCAATGGCTCGCCCGATTGCTTGCCGTTCGCTTGAGGTATCAACACCGCCAGCGACTGAGCGGCAGCGACCGCTTGCCCGGAACGGTAAGTAATCGTCGCTACCACCCCTGCCTGGGGTGCGAGTATCAGACTGGTTTTCCGGCTGTGATTCTCGGCGATTTCCTTGTCGATGCTGGCCTCCGAGCGCTGTAACTGGCTCATCGTGTTGTCCAGCTCGCCCACGCTGGCAGTGCGTTCCGCTGCCAGGTTCAGCCGGCTCGCTTGCAGCTGCAGCTTTGCTCTTGTAAGCGTACTGATCCGCGCGCCAAGATCGATCAGCTCTTCTTGCTTTTGCTGCGTCTGCGCGGCGGAGACGAACCCACTCCCCTGCAAGGTTTCGTACTTGGCAAGGCTCGACTTGGCCAGTTCGAGGCGCCGCTGCGCTAACGCGATTTCCTGCTCCAACTCCAGCGTCTCCGCATTGACGTTCAACAAACGTTCATCGATGGCAGTCGCCTTATCGCGATGCTGCGCCATCCGGGTGCGGCGCTCGGACGCCAGCGTGTTTTTCTGGATGGTTAACTGTTGCGCCACCAGCATGGAAATTTCGCCGCTGCTTCCCTGGCGTTCCGTCGACACTTCAAACAGCGGCTGCCCGGCGATAACAGCCTGACCTTCCGTCACAAAACTGCGCGTCAGAATTCCCGCATTCATTGCGGAGATCGTCAAGCTTCCACCAGCAGGCAAGGTCATGCCTGTCACCCGCGCTTTTCTGGTCACGGTACCGAAGAAAATGTATGCAAGAACACACAGCGCAATTGCCAAAGCAACACATGCAACGATTCTGACCGACATGGGCTGGGCGAGCCGGATCGCACCCATCCATTGATTGGCGTGCGCTTGCGCCACCTCCTTGCGGAAGAAGGTGTCGTTAACGGCGGATGGATGTTCGGGTGGGGCGGCCTGCGCTACCTCTGGCGAGGCGCTATTGAGCGTGTTCTGACAAATGTTCGGCATTGGGCAAGGTCTCATTTCACGGTAGGCAGCGCGCGTCGCCTTTCAGCGACGCGGTTTGCGTGAAGAAACGGAGACTCAAAGCCTATCGAACATGAAATCTTAGCTAATGACTTAACGTAAGTTTTCCCGACAATCTATTTAATGCATGTCAGCTTGCGGTAGAACAAAACGGTGCTCGCAACATCGCGCCGCCCCTGATGAGCGGCAGCGCTTGCAAAACGGGTCAGTCGCCGGCAAGGCGCGTCGAACGGCCCAGGGTCCAGGCAAACGCCACGCCGGCCGACGCGCCGGTTTTCTTCTTCATCAGCGGACTGTCTTCGTTGGCGGCACCGGCATAACTCTCAAGCCGCATGAAACCGAACACGCGCACGTCCTCATTGATCATGCGCGACGCGCTTGCGCCCACCCGTGCCAGCATCAGCCCCGCGTCGGCCCGATAGCCAGGCCGCGTGGACGTGGCATATTGCGGCTGCACTTCGTAAAAATAGCGGTTCACCTTCTTGTCGCCGATGACCACCCCGGCGTTGGCATCGAAGGTCCACAGGCCGTCGGCGCTGCGCATCTCGTACACCACCTTCGGCTCGAACGTGAAGCCTTGCGTGCGCACCCCGGCGCGCGCTTCGATCACGGCGCGCAGCGGGATGTCGAGGCGTACGCGGCTCGATGCGCCCGGCTCGGCGATGCGCACCTTCAGGCGCGGTCCGAATTCGAGCAAGGTGCCCAGGTTGGGCATGCCGGCGCGCGCGGCCACGTCGTCGGAGCGGGCCGGCAGCGAAGCGGCCAGGCCCACATCGAGTTCGACCGCCTCGCGCTTGACCAGGCGCGCGCCGATGCCGGATTGGTCGGCCCGGAATACCTTGCCGCGGTAGATCAGGAACGGCAGCAGCAAGCCGCGCGTCGAGCGGTCGGCCGAGCCAGGATAGGCGGGCGTGGAGGCGACGCCGCCAAGGACGCCGGCTTCCCACAGCGGGAGCGGTTTGTTTTCGGCTGGGGCGGCGGAAGCGGCGATGGGGAGGACCAAAACGATGGCGGCGAATTTTGCGACTGGCTTCATGAGGATGCTCACGGGTGGATCAGCGAACTTGGATCCCCGCCGAGTGACGCCTTGGCGCGGGGATGACGTGGGGAGGCGGCGGGCCGTACTAACCAACGCGGGACTGCACAGCGATGTCCCGAGATTGCAGTTATGGCCAGATCGTTTGCAGCAGCGAGGCCAGATGGTACCCGCCTTTGATCAGCTGCGTCTTGGCCAGGGCGGAACTCGGCACCGGGTAGTTCGATCCCATCTCCAGCCCGAAGGTGTAATACGTCTCGCCCTTGCGGTTCACCTGCTTGCCGATCGCGCCCGGCGTGACGTCCGAATAAGCCAGCTTGGACGCAGCCAGCGCGTCGTCCGCCCACTGATACGGCCAGCTGGTGGCGTCGCCCGTGTTCATCGCCACCACCGGCTTGCCGTCGATGACCTTCTGCGCGAACTGCTCCGGCGTCTTGGTACTGATGCGGCGCATCGCATAATCGACCACGGTGCTGTCCCAGTACGCGTGGAACGGCCTGGTCGTCCACTTCTGCGCGCCAGGCGGCAGCGGCTTGGCTTCGCCCGGAATCAGGCCCGCGCTCAGGGATGTCAGCTTGTCGTCGTCGAGCAGCAGGCTGTTGCCGCCGCGCGAATCGTAGATGTTGAGGCTATCGATATCCTCGTGCTTCTTCGGCACCACGAACTTGCCGTCCTTGCCGACGAATGCCGCGCCCACGTGCAGCGGCTGGTGGATGTCGCCGGTCATGTGCGCCACCAGCAGCAACGCCTGGCGCTTGGTCAGCTTGTGCGGATTGAGCGCCGGATCGGTCTTGCCCTGCAAGACAGCGATGGCCTGCTTGAGCGTTTGCACGATGTCCACATCGGCCGTACCCACCGCACCGTCGTGATAGTGCTCGTTCTGGAACGGGATGTCGGTGTAGTGGTATTCGTTGTGGCGCGGATTGACCGCCGTGTAGGCATTCATTTCCGGCGTCGGCGGCGTGTAGCCGGCGCCGCCCTTGGCGCTGTCGGCCCACACCGTGATCGATTCGAGGCTTTCGCCCGGCAGCAGCAAGGCCGCGACCTGCTTTTCGGCGTTGCTGCCCTTGATCAGTTTTTCTGCGATGGCGCCGACCGCGCGGTGCCCCTCGGCGCCCCACGCCAGCGCGTCCACCGAAACAAAAGCGCCGGACAGCGCCAGTACACAAGCCAGTTTTTTCATTATTCGTTTCCCTTGTTCGGTTTTGGATAGTCTTTGCCGATCTCGATCGGCTGGGCGTACGAGGAACTCCACGTCTGCTCGTGCAATGCGCCAAGGCGCTGCGCCATCTTCTCGTTGCGCAGCACGACTTCGAGGTTGCGCGACTTGTCGAAATAGCCGCCGGCCCAGTTGCTGGTGCCGATCCAGGCCAGCTTGCCGTCGATCGACATGGTCTTGCTGTGGATGACGCGCGCGAACGGAATCGGTCCGCTCGCGGCAAGCGGCAAGGTGACGATGCGCACCTCCACATTCGGCAGCAGCGCCAGGCTTTTCAGGTAGGCGATGCCCGGCTGGTCGGTGCTCCAGTTCGAGACCATCAGCTTGATCTTCACCCCGCGCCCAGCCGCCGCGCGCACCGCGTTATCGATCACGCCGTAGTACGGGCGCGTGCTATCAGGCCCGTAGCCGAGCGGCGCGTAGTCGAGCAGCTGGATGCGCACCTCGGTCCTGGCGTCGGCCAGCAAGGCCGGCAGCACCACTTCGGAATCGGCGACGCCGGGCGGATTGAAGGCGGCCGGGCTGGCGACCAGCTGCGCGGCCTGCACGGCCACCGGTACCGCGAAAGCGACGGCGCGCGGCACCGCCAGGTTGGACGCCAGCAGCGACTGCGCCTGCCAGTCACGCTCGAACACGGCCCGCACCTGCGCCACCATGGCCGCATCGGTGATCAAGAGGCCTGTCTCCTGGATATGGGTAAAAGCGCGCCAGTCGAAGTTCTGGCTGCCGATAAAGGCCGATTTTTTGTCCACCGCGATGTACTTGGCGTGGATGATGCCGGTGCCGGTCAGCTGCGCGTAATCGAGCACGCGCATGTCCAGGTTGGGGATCTTGCGCAGCCGCTCCAGGGTGGCCGGATCGGACAGGCCGATGCCCTTCTTGTCGAGCAAAAAGCGGATCTTCACGCCGCGCGTGCCGGCCGCCTCCAGCCGCTCCACCACTTTCTCGAACGGCGTGCCAGCCTTGCTGATGGCATAGAACTGGCCGATCACGATCTCGCTGCGCGCCTCGTCGAACAGCTGCGACCAGACCGCGGCGCTGCTGCGCAGGTCGGCGTTGACGAGCGTGGTCTCCACCGGCGCGGTGTGCACCAGTTCATAGCCGGGAATGGAAAACCCGGCCTGCGCCTGCGGCCCCAGGACCAGCGCCAGCAGCGCGGCCAGCCCACGGCGAAGCGGCGTCATTGCACCGTCCCGATGCGGCCTGCCGGCGTGGCCGCGCCCACCGGTTTGCCCGCCTTGTCCTGCCTGATCATGAACTGGACCACGGCGTCGATATCGCGGATCTGCGTATCGCGCTTGTTGGTCGCGGCGGCGAATGCCGGGAAGCTGTCGCCGCCTTCGGCCAGGAAATTATTGCCCGCCACGCGCACCACGGCGGCATCGTTCAGTACCTTGCCGTTCAAGGTGACGCTGTCGCGGATGACGCGCTGGCCGGGCGGCGCGGCCGGGTTCCAGCGGTAGCTGAAGCCGTCCGATACCTGCAGCACCGAGACGCTGCTCGCACCCGGACGCGCCCACTGCTGCTCGAGCAGCGCGCGGATCTGGGCGCCGGTCATGTCCATCGCCACGATCGTATTGCCGAAAGGGAGCACGATCTGCACGTCGCCGTAGGTGGCGGTCAGACTGGCGCCCACATCGAGGTCCTGGCGCATGCCGCCCATGTTCATGAAGCCGATCTGCACACCCTGCGATTTGGTGGCCGCCAGCACGGCGTCGGCGATCAGGCCACCGAGCACGGTTTCGCCGGCCGCGCTTTCCTTGCGGTTGATCGAACGGATGGCCACGCGCGCCACCGGCCGCGCCAGCGCCGCCTCGCTGCGCTCCCTGGCTTGCTTGAGATAGGCCGACACGCGCGCGTCCGGCGGATACTGGCCCGCTTTCATCACCACGTTGCGCACCCCGATGTCGCCCACGACGCCGCTGGCCGGATCGACCATCATTTTGATGCGCGAGAGCACATGGCCGCCCATCTCGCCCTGGGTCACCACGCGGCCATCAACCTTGCACTGGAAGCCCGTGTGCGAGTGGCCGCTGACGATCACGCGAATCGCCGGATCTAGCTTTTTGACGATGTCGACGATCGGGCCTTTCAGGTCGCTGCAATCGGGCTTGTCGAACGGTTCCGGCGTGTGTCCGCCCTCGTGAATGAGCACCACGAACACCTGTGCGCCCTGCGCGCGCATGGCGGGAATGACGCGGTTGATCGCCGTGGCCTCGTCCTCGAACGTCAAGCCCACGATGCCCGAGGCCAGCACCACCGCTGCGGTGTTGCGCAGCACAGCGCCGATCAGGCCGACCTTGACGCCCTTGACGTCTTCGATGCGGTAGGCCGGCAGGAACGGCTTGCCGGTGGCGTCGTCGATCACGTTGGCGGCCAGGTAAGTGAAGCCGGCGCCGCGGAAGTCTTTGCTGAACTGGCAGGCTTTTTCGGGACGTACCGAGTCGCAGCCGCCGCGTTGCTGGCGCAGCAGTTCGGCGCGGCCGTTGTCGAATTCGTGATTGCCGACCGAGGAGATGCGCATGCCCGCCAAGGTCAGCGCCTCCAGCGCCGGTTCATCGGCCCACATCGACGACATGGCGGGGGAAGCGCCAATCAGGTCGCCGGCGCCGACGAACAGCAAGTCCTTGTCTTCCTTGCGCCAGGCCTGGACGGCGGCGGCGATGGTGTCGATGCCGCCGGCCTGCGCGGTCTGCTGGCCGCTGGCGTGGATGCTGTGGTACTGGAATTTGGTGGAGTCGAGGTGGCCGTGGAAGTCGTTCAGGGCAACCAGGTTGATCTCGATCGGGGCCGTCGGGCGCGTGGCGCAGCCCGCCGACAGGAAGGCCGCGGCGAGCGCGGCGCAGAGAGGCCTTGAGAATAGTGTCATAGGTAATAGGATAACCGAAGAGCGCAGGCCGCAGCGGACGCCACGCCCTACAATATGTATCGGGAATGTATCGATCAAGGCAAAAAATCACGCACGGGCGGGACGAAAAAAAACGGCCAGTGTCGCCACCGGCCGTTCTTCAAACTACCTTAGTCAGCCATCAGAATTCGTACTTGACCGTCGCTTGAATGGCCCACTGCGACTCGCCCTTGGTCTGGCGAACGTCGAGCGATTCGACGTTATCGCGTACTTTGTAGATGTACTTGCCGTTCGCATCGAGACCGACGTAGTCGACGAAGCTGCGCGCCTGGGCGCCAGCGCCCTGGAAACCAACTTCATTGATACGGCCCCATTTCTTGTTCAGCAAGTTGCCGAAGTTGAAGAAGTCGAGGCTGAACACGGCCTTGTTCTTGGCGAACAGACCTGGCAGTTCCTGGGCGATACGCATGTCGAAGCTGTTGCTCCACGGCGAGAAGTCCGTGTTACGGCCAACCACGCCGCCAGCGGCATTTTTCAGCACGCTGTTGCTGTTGACGACGCCCCAGAACTTGTCTTCGTTGGTGTGGCTCGTTGCCGTGTCGCCTTGGAACACCACCTGGCCCGAACCTGGTGCCGACGGGATGTACATCAGGTCGTTACCACCGGAACCGTCGCCGTTCAAGTCGTTGTTGACGGTCCAGCTGTACGGCTTGCCCGAACGGCCTTCGTAGAACATGCCGAAGCGGGTCTTGTACGCGCCGAAGAAACTCTTCTGGAAGTTGACGATGGCGTTCACGCGGTTCTTGACCAGGTAGCTCGAATTGGCGTTGACTTCTTCATTCGGATTGAAGATCGAACGGCCGGTGAAGTTCGAGTTCGAGGTCGACGAGGTCAGTGGCGACACTTCCTTGGAGTCGGTGTAGGTGTACGCCATCGACCAGCCCAGGCCCGACGTCATCGGACGGCTCAGCGACAGGGTCGCCATGCCGCTGCCACCCTGGTCGGTTTTTTGCGCCAGCAGCACGTTGGCGAACGACTCGTTGCTCAGTGCTTTGGTGCGGAAACCAGCGCAGGCAGGGCCGCTGGTGATCGAGTTGCCGGTCGCGCTCCAGCACGCGGCGTTGTAACCCTGGCTGGTGTAGTACAGGGAACGGCCATCGCTGCCCTGGCGCGTTGCGGCACCGAGGTTCAGGTTCTGATAGAAGATGGCGTCCTTGGACTTGACGTGCAGGTACTCGGCACCGAAGACCAGGCCGTACCATGGCAATTCCATGTCGAACGCGATGTTGGCTTTCCAGACCGACGGCTGGCGCAAGCCTTGCGCCAGGATGTCGACGTTGGCCGCCGGCATGGCAGCGCTGCCGCCGAAGCTGGTTTTCTGCTGGTCCGGATTGGCGTTGAAGATGCTGGCGCCGCCGCACGCTGCGAAGTTACCTGTGCCGCAACCGACGGTGGTCGTTGCCACGCCAGGGTTCGAGAACGGGTTCGACAGCCAAACCGCGGCAGCGTTACCCTGGAACAGGCCGGCGCCACCGCGGATTTGCATCTTGCGGGCGGTGTCGAAGTTGTAGTTGATGCCGAAACGTGGCTGTATCAGATTCTGGCCGTCGAAGGTGTTGGTGTTGTCCATGCCATAGCCGCCCTTTTCGCGCAGGCCGGTGGCAACATTGCCTTCGATCTTAGGTGCGGCGACGGCATTGTTGCGCAGTGGACGGTCGCTGATGCGGGCAGCATCGAGACGCACGCCGGCGCTGACCGTCAGGCGTGGGCTGATGGTCCAGGTATCCTGCACAAAAGCGCCGTAGTTCTTCAGCGAGAAGTTGGCGACGGCATCGTTCAGGTTCACGCCCGGAGCGGCGACCTGCACCTGGTACGAGTTCGGACGGCCTTTGGCGAAGTTTTCCAGGATGGCTTGTTCAACCTGGGCCGGAGTCGCGCTGGCGCAAGTGATCGCGCCGAAGCTGTAGGTCCAGGCCGCGCTGCTGTTCTGGCAGTTAAACGAATAGTTGCCGTAGATGTTTTGCTGGAAGGCGTTGAAGATGGTGTTGTTGCTGTAGTCGGTGCCGAACTTGACTTCGTGGTCGCCCAGGCCCCAGTTCGCGCCCAGATAGACGTCGTCGGTCTTGGTGGCGAGAATGTTGCGGTGACGGCTGCTGTCGGTACCGAAGCCCAGCGAACGGTTGGTGGTAGGCACGGTTGCCGGCGTACCATCCGGATTACGTCCGGTCATCGACAGGCTGATCGCCGGCAGGCGCGAGTTCAGGGTCGGCACGCTGTCATAGTCGCGCTGCGACAGTTTGAATTCGGTCGAGAAGTTCGGGCTCCAGTCCGACGTCAGCTGGGCCACGAAGGTTTCGATCGTCTTGTCCTGCGCGTACCACTGTGAATTGAGCGACAGGCCGGTGGCGGAAATGCCGGCAAATTGCGGCTCGGACTGCGACGTCTTCGCGTAACGGAACATCGCGCGGTGGTCGTCGTTGATGTTCCAGTCGACCTTGACCAGCGCATCTTCCACGTTCAGCTTGGCGCCGCTCGGCACATCGGTGGTGCCGGCATCGATGCCGTACTGGTTCTTGGCGATGCCCTGGGCCGCGGAAATGAGCGACGGGGAAATGCCGACGTTGGTCAGCGAACTGCCCAGCGGGCCGAAGGCCGGCGCCGAACGGCTCGATTCGAGCTTCTCGTAGTTGGCGAAAATGAACAGCTTGTCCTGGATCAGCGGGCCGCCCAAGGTGAAGCCGGCGGTGGTGTCCTTGGACGATGGCGGCGCGTAGTAGCTGTCGTTGGCGTTGTTGAAGCGGTCGCCGGACATCTTGTCGTTACGGAACACGTAGTAGAGGCTGCCCTTGACCGTGTTGGTGCCGGACTTGGTGACGGCGTTGATGTTGCCGCCGGTGTAGCCTTTTTGCGTGACGTCGTAGTTGGCGACGTTAACCTGCACGGTCTGGATCGCTTCGATCGAGATCGGCTGCTTGGCGGTCGGGCTGCCGTTCGATTCCAGGCCGAAGGTGTCGTTCACGGCCACGCCGTCGATGGTCAGCGAGTTGTAGCGCGAGTTCTGGCCGGCCACGGAGATTTCGCCGCGTTCCTTGTCGGTCTGGGCCACGCGCGGGTCGGCACGGGCGTAGTCTTGCAGGTTGCGCTGGATCGATGCCTGGGTGGCGATTTCGGCCGAACCGATGTTGGTGCCGGCGCCCATGCTCGATTTCGAGAACTTGTCGGAGCGGGCAACCGAACCGGCGATGGTCACGGATTGCATTGGCGCGCCCAGGGTGGCATCGACGGAAGCGGTCTCGGCCAGCTGGATGAACACGCCTTCGCGTTTTTCGGTGATGCCGTCTTTGGTGACGATGATCGTGTACGGACCGCCCGAACGCAGGCCGCGCGCAACGTAGCGTCCCTCGCCGTCGGTGACGACATTGCTGACGGAACCGGATTCTGCGTGGACGATGGATACGGTCGCGCCACTGGCAGGCTTGCCGTCGGCAGCGGAAATGCGTCCGCCGATGGCCGACGTGGTGTTCTGCGCCATGGCCGGCAAGGTCGCCAGCGCGATCGATAGCGCCAGCGCCAGCTTGGTGACCTGCATCCGATTATGTTTGATCATTGTGTAATCCCAAAAAAAGACATGTTATGGTGGAAAGCCGTGAAGCCTTCCCTCTGTACTTTGTTGCAAATCTGCGCTGGCGGCGCTTGTGGCGCCGCCACGAAAAAGCCTGTCAAATAAAGCGAAGCCGTCTTGATTGTCATCCGTCGTGCCCGTCGAGCGAAAGCGCCCGACCGCGGCGTGTTCCTGCGCAGCGCGCAAGTCTACTTGCCGAATGTGTCACCACCATGACCATGGGGCAACAGGCAATATTCATGTTTCCGAAAACATCCTCAGCCAACTATGCAGCAGCGCCCGCGCGGCTGACAAATACCATTTCGTTTATGCATTTATATATCGATCATATAAATTCATGCATAAAGTAGTGCTAGATCGACCGAGGGAGGCATTTTGCCGGGCATCTTGCCTTGGCGGATTATAAATCGTCCCTTCCAAGGTGAAATCCTTTCATATGGATTTTCGACAAACGTTTGCCCGGACGCGCAAATGTGTAGCAGGACGGCCACAGACTTTCCATTCCGTAAATCATTTTTTACAACAAACAAAGGGATGTTTGGTACCGCGCAAGGTCGCGTGGCTGAAGTTGTGCAGCGTTTGGGAGGTGGGAGTGGGGAAACGGCAGAATTGGGGCGCGGCAGACACGGCAAGCCGGGGCGCTGCCCCCGTCGCCGCTGCCAGTGGCGGAAACGACGGGGTTAAACAGCTCAGCGCGCGCGGGGCGTGGCGCTGGCGGCGGCTGGCCAGGAGGCCACCTGCGCCTCGAAGCGTGCGAAGCGCTCGTCCAGCTGGCGCGTCAGGCGCTGCTTTTCCTGCTCCGGCAGGAAGGCGTAGCGCACGCCGTTGTACGAGACCTTCTTGATTTCGGCGTAAGACGGCTGGTAGCGGCTCGCGAACAGCGTGTATTCCTGCGACAGGTTGTGGCGCGTGACGCCGGCGTCGTCGGTCGAAATCACATATGGCACGCCGAATTTGCGGTACAAGGTCACCGGATGGTTGGCGCCTTTGATGCCGGAGATGAAGGCATTGCTGGTCAGGTTGATCTCGACCGGAATATCCTTTTCGCGCATGGTCTTCATGATCCCGGTCGCATTCGACTCGTGCGCCAGGTCGATGCCATGGCCGATGCGGTCCGCGCCGGCCACGTTCAGGGCCTGGTCGATGTGGAACTTGAGCCCTTCCGGCGGCACGTCGCCCAGCGCCAGCTCGCCCGCGTGCAGCGACAGCTTCACCTTCGGATACTGGGTTTTCAGGAAGCGGAACATCTTCATGTGCAGCGCGTAGTCGCGCATCGACTGCGCCAGGCTTTCCTGGCCGACGATGTTGACGCCGACAACCAGCTCGCTCTGGCTGGCGGCCTTGAAGCCGGCCAGCATCGACGAGAACACCAGCGAGGGATTAAGCAGGCGCAGTACATACGCCTGGTAGCGCATCGTGAACTGCTCGTCGTCGATGTTGGCATGGTTGGCCTTGATGCGCTCGACGTAGTCGGCCAGGTTCTGGTTGAAGGTCGGGTCTTTTTCCAGCTTCTCCATCCAGCCGCGCATGGCGGCGGTGAGCGCGGCGTCGTCGCTGGCTTTCCACATGGCGCTGTCGGCATCGGCGTTGCCCGTCATGGGCGCGAGCTTGAACATGGTTTCGATGTAGCCGACGTTTTCGGCGATGGCGCGCTTTTTCAGCTCCAGCAAGCCTTCGTTGTAATTGGCGTTCGAGACCGGGCCAAAGAAGCCGAAGGTCTGGAAGAACTGGCGGTCCGGCGGCGGCTGGATCGCGCCGTGGTTGTCGAAGTCCTTGCTCGACCAGCGCTGCAGCAGCTCGCGGTAGGTGAAGTCGTCGGCCAGCACCTCGGCCGAAGACAGGCAGGTGCGCTCGGCGGCGGGGAGCGCGCGCTGGGCGTCGATAACGGCTTTGCTGGTCTCGATGCGGTAGGTCTGCTTGTTGACGCACAGGCCCTGCTTGTCGAGGAAGTCGACGTATTGTTCGGCGTAGAGGGCGCCGGAGTAATGGTGGTGCAGGTCGGCGCCCTTGGGCATCTGCGAGAAGAACAGGGTCAGTTCGGACAGTTTCGGCTCGGCGCCGGCAATCAGGCCCGCCAGATGGCGCGCGGTGGCCGCTTCGTTGGCCTTCGATGTGGCGCCCGGCGCGGCGTGTGCGCTGGCGGCCAGCGCCAGGGCGATCAACAGGCTGCTCGTTTTACGGATCATGGATTTCTTCTCTCGATAAGTTACCGTCGCTCCCGCGCAGGCGGGAGCCAAGTTTAGGTGCTCAGCTGCGGCACGTACCTGGGCTCCCGCCTGCGCGGGAGCGACGGAGGTATTTACGCTTGCGTCGTACTCGCGCGCTCATGCACCTTGCACCCGGCCGCATAGGTCGCACCCACGCAGCGGTCGTCGCCCAGCAGCGCCAGCGCGAACAGCAGCTCCTCGAGATTATTGCAGCGCTCCGTGCGGCGCGCCAGCAACGGCGTCGCTTTCGGATCGAGCACGATGAAATCGGCCTCCGCCCCCGCCACGAAACTGCCGATGGTCCCTTCGAGCTGCATGCTGCGCGCCGCGCCCAGCGTCGCCAGGTAAAACATGCGCGCGGCCGGCAGGTAGCTGCCTTTCAGTCGCGCTACTTTATAGGCTTCATTCATAGTTTGCAACATGGAGAAGGAAGTCCCCGCCCCCACGTCGGTCGCCAGCGACAGCGAAACCCGCGCCGCGTCGGCCTTTTCAAAATCGAACAAGCCGCTGCCGAGGAAGAAGTTGGAGGTCGGGCAGATCGCCGCCGCCGACCCGGTTTCGGCCATGCGCGCGAAATCGCGGTCGTCGAGCCAGATGCAGTGGCCGAACATGGCGCGCTCGCGCATCAGCCCATAGTGGTCGTACACGTCCAGATAGCTGCGCGCGTCCGGAAACAGCGACTTGACCCAGCTGCACTCGTCCGCGTTCTCCGACACGTGGGTCTGGATGAACGTGTCCGGATAGGCCGCCGCCAGCTCGCCGGTCATCCGCAGTTGCGCCTCGGTGGAGGTGGGCGCGAAGCGCGGGGTGATCGCGTACATGGCGCGGCCCTTGTTGTGCCATTTCTTGATCAGGTCCTCGCTGTCGCGCGCCCCGCTTTGAGCCGTATCGCGCAAAAATTCGGGGCAGTTGCGGTCCATCAGCACCTTGC
The DNA here is from genome assembly GCF_030846505.1 of Massilia pseudoviolaceinigra. Lineage (NCBI taxonomy): Bacteria > Pseudomonadati > Pseudomonadota > Betaproteobacteria > Burkholderiales > Oxalobacteraceae > Massilia > Massilia pseudoviolaceinigra. The sequence continues at coordinate 16,677 of NZ_JAVCWL010000022.1, forward strand.
CCGCCGCCATGCGCAGGTTGCGCGCTTCGCTGGCCTCGAAAAATGCGTCGACCGATTCGCGGTGCACGGTGCAGTACACCATGGCCGTGGTGGTCCCGCAGCGCAGCAGCTCGTCGAGGAAGAAGTCGGCCACTTCGCGCGCGTGCGCCGGATCGCCGAACTGGCGCTCGGTCGGGAAGGTATAGGTTTCCAGCCACGGCAACAGGCCAGGCGCCGGAGAGGCGATCATGTCGGTCTGCGGAAAATGCAGGTGGGTGTCGATAAAGCCCGGCATGATCACCTTGCCGCGGTAATCGATCACCTGCGCGCCGGCCGGCAGTGTCGGCGACAGCTGCGCGTAGTCGCCGGCCGCGCCGACTTTACCGTCGGCGACGATCAGCAGGCCGTCTTCGTGCCACAGGCAGGCATCCGGGTTGAAGGCCGGGTCGGCGTGAAAATGCAGCAAGCTGGCTCGGTAGGCTTGCACGGTGGTTGGCGGTACGGTAGACATCAGACTCTTTCGGTAATTGCGGCCGTGGCTTGCCGGGACGCTTGGGGCGTCCTTTGCATGGCTTCCCACACGGTCAGTAACTGCGCGCAGACGGAAGCAGCGATGACCGCCGGCGCTTTGTTGGTGATGCCGGCCAGCCCGATCGGGCAGACCATGGCGTCGATGCGCGCCGCATCCACGCCACGCGCGCGCAGGCGGTGTTCGAACTGGCGGCGCTTGGTTTTCGATCCGATCAGACCGAACCAACCCACATCGGCTCGTGCCATGATCGCTTCGGTCAGGCGCTGGTCGAGCGCGTGGCTGTGCGTCATAACAAGGTAACTGGCACCGGCTGGCGCCGCGGCGACCAGCGCTTCGGGCATGTCGGTCGCTTCGATGGCGACGTTTGCCGGCACCTGCGGCGGGAACATGTCGTCGCGCTCGTCCACCCAGGTGACGTGGCACGGCAGGTGCGCCAGTGCGCGCACGATGGCTGTGCCCACGTGGCCGGCGCCGAACAGCACCAGGTGCGCGCGCGGCGCGAACACCGGGTCGACCAGCCAGCGCCGCCCGTCCGGCTCCTGCATCACGTAAGCGCCGCGGTCGCGCGCGAACACGGGTGGGCGGGCCCCAAGCAGCCAGCGGCCATCGCCGTCGAAGAGCGCGCTGTCCGGCGCGCCGTCGATGGCGACCACGCGCCAGCTATCGTCCTGGCGCCGCTGCCCGAGCACTGCAAGCTGCGCCGCATCGACCAGTTCGAACGCCAGGTGCACCACGCCGCCGCAGCACTGGCCCAGGCTGGGACCGAGCGCATAGCGTTCGAAGTGGCGCGGACGGGCGCCTGCCAGCATGGCGCGCGCGGTCTCGATGGCACGGTGTTCAAGGTGGCCGCCGCCGATGGTGTCAAACACGCGGGTGGCGCCGACCAGCATCTTGGCGCCGCACTCGCGCGGACCGGAACCTTCGACGATGGCCACGGTCACCAGCACGGCTGGAACGGTGGCGCTGAGCCAGTCGTCCATCACGCCGCCTTGAGCGCCGCTTCGACAGCGGAAATGGATTTGAGGATTTCTTCGCTGGTGGCCGGGGCGTTCAGCGGAGGATTGACCTTGTGCCCGCCGACGCTGGAAATCGCATCGCGGATCGCAAAGAACACCGAGAACGGCAGCAGCAGCGGCGGCTCGCCCACGGCCTTGGAGCGGTGGATGCTGTCTTCGACGTTACGGTTGTCGAACAGGCGCACGCGGAAATCCTCCGGACAATCGGAGACGCCCGGAATCTTGTAGGTCGACGGCGCATGCGTCATCAGCTTGCCGGCCGGGTTCCACCACAGTTCCTCGGTGGTGAGCCAGCCCATGCCCTGGATGAAAGCGCCTTCGACCTGGCCGATATCGATGGCCGGGTTGAGCGACTTGCCGGCGTCGTACAGCGCGTCGGCGCGCAGCAGCTTCCATTCGCCGGTGAGCGTATCGACCACCACTTCGGCCACGGCCGCGCCGTAAGCGTAGTACGAGAACGGGCGGCCGTTCATGGTCTTCGGGTCCCAGTGCAGGCCGGGCGTGGCGTAAAACCCGTCGGACCAGAGCTGCACGCGCGCCAGGTAGGCTTTCTGCACCAGCACCGGGAAGGCGACTTCGTGTCCGTTGACGAACACCGTGTCACCGGCGAACACCACCTCGCCCGCCTCGCCGCCGTACAGCTTGACCGCGTAGGCGGCAAGGCGCTCGCGGATCTGGCGCGCCGCGTCCTGGGCCGCCTTGCCGTTCAAATCGGCGCCGGTCGATGCGGCCGTGGCCGAGGTGTTCGATACCTTGCTCGTGTCGGTGGCGGTGGCGCGCACGTTAACAATGTCCACACCCAGTTCATGGGCGACGACCTGCATTACCTTGGTGTTGATGCCCTGCCCCATTTCGGTGCCGCCGTGATTGACGATGATGGACCCATCGACGTACACGTGCACCAGCGCGCCGGCCTGGTTCAGGTGCGTGACGTTAAACGCGATGCCGAACTTGACGGGCGTGAGCGCCAGTCCTTTCTTGAGCACCGGGCTGGTGGCGTTAAAGGCGCTAATGGCCGCGCGGCGTGCGCGGTATTCGCTGGTCTGTTCCAGTTCGGCGGACAGTGCGTGAATCACGTTGTCGACCACGACCTGGCCGTACGGCGTGACGTTGCGGTCGTCGCGGCCGTAGAAGTTCAGACGCCGGATATCGAGCGCATCGCGCCCGAGCTCACGCGCGATTTCATCGATGATGTATTCGATGGCAATCGCCCCCTGCGGGCCGCCGAAGCCACGGAAGGCGGTATTGGACTGCGTGTTGGTCTTGCCGCAGGCGGCGCGGATGTCGACGTCGGACAAATAATAGGTGTTATCGAAATGGCATACCGCGCGCGTGGCCACCGGCCCCGACAGGTCGGCCGAATAGCCGGCGCGGGTGACCATGTCGACCTTGGCGGCGACAATGCGGCCCTCGTCGTCGTAGCCGACTTCGTATTCGTAGTGGAAGCAGTGGCGCTTGCCGGTGACGAGCATGTCGTCGTCGCGGTCGGCGCGCAGCTTGACCGGGCGCTTGAGTTTGGACGCGGCGATCGCGGAAGCGGCTGCCCACAGCGCCGATTGCGACTCCTTGCCGCCGAAGCCGCCGCCCATGCGCCGGCATTCGACCACGATGTTATGCGAGTGCACCCCGAGCGCATGCGCCACCACGTGCTGCATTTCGCTCGGGTGCTGGGTCGAGCAAAGCACCAGCATGCCCTTGTCTTCCTTCGGAATGGCGTACGAAATCTGCCCTTCCAGGTAAAACTGCTCCTGCCCGCCCACATACAATTCGCCCTTGACCGAGCGCGGTGCTTTTTCGAAGGCGGCCTGGTAGTCGCCGCGCGCCAGACGCATCGGCGGCAACACATACGATTGCGCGGCGCGCGCCGCTTGCGGGGTCAGGATGGCGGGCAGTTCCTCGTACGTGACCTGGCCCAGGCGGGCGGCGCGGCGCGCGTGGTCGTGCGTGTCGGCGATGACGATGAAAATCGGCTGGCCGACGTACATGACCAGGCCATCGGCCAGGATCGGGTCGTCGTGGATGATCGGGCCGCAGTCGTTGGTGCCGGGGATGTCGGCCACTGTCAGCACCGCCACCACGCCCACGCTGGCGCGCACGGCGGCGAGATCGATGGCGGTGATGTTGGCGTGCGCCTTGCTGGACAAGCCGAGTGCCGCGTGCAGGGTGCCCTGCACTTCGGGGATGTCGTCGGTGTAGGTGGCCTGGCCGAGCACGTGCAGCGCGGCCGATTCGTGGGCGCGCGAGACGCCCACGCCGGTCCACGCCGCCGCTTTGAGCGCTGGGGTAGCTGCGTCGTTCATGGTGTTCTCCTTACGCGCGCACGGCAAAGGCGTTGACGGCATCGGCCGCCAGCGGGTTGTGTTGACGGGTCTCGAACCAGAAGCGGCGCAGCAGGTTCTGCGCCGCCTTCATGCGGTACTCGCTCGACGCGCGCATGTCCGACAGGGGCGCATAATCCTGCGCCAGCATGGCCGTGGCGGCATCCACCGTGGCTTCGTTCCACGGCTGGCCCACCAGCAGGGCTTCGGTTTGCGCGGCGCGCTTGGGGGTGGCGGCCATGCCGCCGAAGGCGATGCGGGCCTCGAGCACCACATCGCCGTCGACGCGCAGCGCAAAGGCGGCGCACACGGCGGAGATGTCCTGGTCGAAGCGCTTGGCCAGTTTGTAGGTGCGGAACTGCACGCCGGCGCGCGGCAGCGGCACGCGCACGGACTGGACGAATTCGCCCGCCTGCATGTCTTTTTTCTGGTAGCCGAGGTACAGGTCTTCCAGCGCCGTCTCGCGTTCGCCGGCGGCGCCGCGCAGCACGACACGCGCACCCAGGGCGATCAGCCACGGCATCGAGTCGCCGATGGGCGAACCATTGGCGACGTTGCCGCCCAGGGTGCCGGCGTTGCGGATCGGGAGCGAGGCAAAGCGCTGCCACATGGCCGACAGTTCGGCCGGATAGTGCGCGGCCAGCGCCTTGTAGGCCTCTTCCAGCGTCACGCCGGCGCCGATGTCGATCATGCCGTCCTGGTGCGACACCTGCTTGAGCGCGTCGACGTGGCCGAGATAGATGATGTCGCCCAGCTCGCGCATCTGCTTGGTGACCCACAGGCCGATGTCGGTGGAACCGGCCAGCAGCACGGCGGCGGGCTTGTCGGCGCGGATGCGCACCAGTTCATCGAGCGTGCGCGGGGCGTGAAAATGCGCACCGGCGGCGCTGTAGGTGGCCATGGCGCCGCGCTGCAGGGGCGCCAGTTGCGCCGCCAGCGCGGCACGGTCGAAATGCACGGCGGGCAGTTCGCCCATGCGTTTGGCGGCGTCGATGATGGGCCGGTAGCCGGTGCAGCGGCACAGATTGCCCGAGAGGGCGTCGTCGATCTGGCAGCGGGATGGCTCGCGCCCTTCCTGCTTGAGGTACATGCCCCACAGGGACATGACGAAACCGGGCGTGCAAAAGCCGCACTGCGAGCCGTGGCATTCGACCATGGCTTGCTGCACCGGGTGCAGCAGGCCGTTGGGCTGCTGCAGGTCTTCGACCGAGAACAGGGCCTTGCCGTCGAGCGTGGGAGTGAGCTGGATGCAGGAATTGACGGCTTTCATTTCGACCTGGCCGTCCGCGCCCAGCGATCCGATGACGACCGTGCAGGCGCCGCAGTCGCCTTCGGCGCAGCCTTCCTTGGTGCCGGTGCAGTGCAGGTCCTCGCGCAAATGCTGGAGGATGGTCTGCGTCGGCGCGGCCTGCGTCACTTCGCGCACGGCGCCCTGATAGTAAAAACGAATCGGTGTTGACATTGTTGCCTCGGCTTTATCCCAGTATGCAAGGCTAACACCCAGGGCATCCGCAATTATATCTATTTGCAGATGTCGCTTATCAGCAAAAAGCACTATGCCGGGTGCACGGCCTTCCAGTGTTCGGCGATATCGATGCGCCGGGTGATCCATACCTTGTCGTGACTTTGCACGTAATCGAGAAAGCGCGCCAGCGCCGCCGCGCGTGCCGGACGGCCCACGATGCGGCAGTGCAGGCCGATGGAGAGCATTTTGGGCTGGTTCAGGCCATCCGGATCGCCTTCCGCGTACAGCACGTCGAAAGCGTCTTTCAGATAATCGAAGAACTGGGTGCCGGAGTTGAAGCCCTGCATGGCGGCAAAGCGCATGTCGTTGGTATCGAGCGTGTAGGGCACCACCAGATGGGCCGTCACGCCGCCCGCGTGCCCGACGTTCTGCCAGAACGGCAGGTCGTCCCCGTAATGATCGGCATCGTACGCAAAGCCGCCGTGCTCGACGACGAGGCGGCGCGTGTTGGGCGAGTCGCGGCCGGTGTACCAGCCCTGCGGAGCCGAACCGGTCAGCTCGCGCATGATTTGCACGGCCTCAAGCATGTGGGCGCGCTCGGTGGCTTCATCCACGTTTTGGTAGGAGATCCACTTCAAGCCATGGCAGGCGATTTCGTGGCCCAGCTCCTGAAACGCGGCCACCGCCTCCGGATTGCGCTTGAGCGCCATCGCCACGCCAAACACGGTCAGGGGCAGCTTGCGCTGTTCAAACATGCGCAGCAGGCGCCACAGGCCAGCGCGCGAGCCATATTCGTACAGCGACTCCATACTCATGTGGCGCATGGGAAACGCGGCCGCGCCGATAATTTCCGACAAAAAAGTTTCGGAGGTGGCATCGCCATGCAGCACATTGTTTTCGCCGCCCTCTTCATAGTTGAGCACGAACTGCAGCGCCACCCGCGCCTGGCCCGGCCATTGCGGATGGGGCGGCGTGCGCCCGTAGCCGGTCAGGTCGCGTGGGTAGTTGTCATAAGTCGTCATGGGCAAGCTCGGGATGGAAGGTAAGGCATGGAGGGTATAGTTCGCATCATATATCGGTGTTCACACGTCAGTATATGATCTGCCGGATAACAAGCGTCATTATTGTCATATAGGAAGAACCATGGGAAAACTGAGTACGCACGTGCTTGACACAACGCAAGGCAAACCCGGGGACGGGGTGGTAGTTGAACTGTACGCCGTCGCTCCCGGCGCACGCACCCTGATCAAGACCGTCACCACCAACCGCGATGGCCGCGTCGATACGCCCCTGCTCGAAGGCGACGCCATGCGGGCCGGACGCTACGAGCTGGTGTTCGCCGCCGGCGACTATTTCGCCGCCCAGGGCGTGAATCTGCCGGAGCCGCGCTTCATCGACCAGGTCACGCTGGCCTTCGGGATTGCCGATCCGTCCCAGAATTATCACGTGCCGCTGGTGGTGACGCCGTGGTCGTATTCCACCTATCGCGGTAGCTGAAATACCAAGGAAACCGTGCAGCGGGCAAAAACTTGCTATTCTTGGGCAGAAAGCTTCAGGAGAGATAATGTCGCTGCACATCGTTCACTTTATCGGCCCCATCAATCACAGCGCGGTATGCACCATCCGCAACCTCTGCCTGCAGGCACTGCAGAGCGGCGCCAGCGAGATCGAGCTGCACATGTCGACCGAAGGCGGCAACATGACAGCCGGCTTCGCGTTGTATTTCTTCCTCAAGTCGCTGCCTCTGCCGCTGACCACCCACAATATCGGCAGCGTCGAATCGGTGGGCGTGGTGATTTTCCTCGCCGGCGGCAAGCGCTACGCCTGTCCCGGCACGCGCTTCCTGGTCCATCCCCTGCACTGGGGCTTCGGCAGCCTGGTCGCGGCCGACCATTCGCGCGTGAGCGAATGGCGCGACTGCCTCGACTTCGACGCCGAGCGCTATGCCTGCATTTTCGAGGAAGCGACCAGGGAGGCCGGCGCCCAGGACGATATCCGCACCAATCTGTTTGGCAACGCGCGTATCTACGACGCCGAGCAGGCCGTGAAGGCCGGCATCATCCACAAGGCGACGCAGGCGCGCCTGCCCGGCGCCGGCACCACCTCGCACTGGTGGAACGGCTGACGGGCCGATAGCGCGGCGGTAAAAAGTTGCCGCACTACGTGACACACAAATCATAGTCAAACTTGCACGCGGACGGGGCTTGACTTAAAATCAGCAGCTCTGCGGTTGCCGTTCCGGCGAGCGCACCATTCTGGGCTTGGCCCGCTTTTCATGCTCCCCTGTTTTTCCCTCACCGCGGCACGCTGACCCTTGGATACCGTGTCGCCCTGGGTGCTCGTCGCCGCGCTTGTCTTCCTGATCCTGTGTTCAGCCTTTTTCGCCATGGCGGAAACGGCGCTCATGGCCGCCAACAAATTCCGCCTGCGCAGCCTGGCCAAGCGCGGCCACCGCGGCGCCATCACCACCTTGTGGCTGCTCGAGCGCACCGACAAGCTGCTCTCGCTGATCCTGATCGCCAATACCCTGGTCAACGCCATGGCGACGGTGCTGGCGACCGCGATCGCGATCTTGCTGTTCGGCTATGAAGAGAGCGTCATCGCGATCGCCATCGCGCTCCTGGTGTTCGTGCTGATCGTGTTCGCCGAAATCGCGCCCAAGTTCATCGGCGCCACCTATCCGGAAACCATTTCGCTGGTGGCCAGCACCCTGCTCAGGCCGATGATGGCCGTGTCCAAGCCGCTGATCTGGTTCGTCAACCTGTTCGTGCGCCTGTTTTTGAAGATCCTGCGCGTCAAGCCGGCCGACGGCGCGGCGCAGCACCGCGTTTCGCCGGAAGAATTGCGCGCCATCGTGCTCGAAAGCGGCAATTTCATTCCGCAGAAACACAAAAGCATCCTGCTCAACCTGTTCGATCTGGAAACCGTTTCGATCGAAGACATCATGACCCCGCGTTCCCAGATCGAGGCCCTCAACCTGGCCGTGCCGGTGGCCGAGCTCAAGGCCCAACTGACGACTTGCTACCACAACAAGCTGCCGGTGTATGAAGGCGAGATCAACCGCATCATCGGCATCCTGCACGTGCGCCACGCGGTGGCCCTGCTCAACGAAGAAGACGAATTGAGCATCGCCCATTTTCGTGAACTTTTAACAACACCCTATTTTATTCCCCAGGATACGAGCGTCTTTACTCAGTTGCAATATTTTCAGGAAAACAAGGAACGCCTGGGGATCATTGTCGACGAGTATGGTGAAGTACAAGGCCTGGTCACCCTCGACGATATCATCGAGGAAATGATTGGCGATTTCACCACCTCGGTGCCCGGCGCGGCGCGCGGCGACAGCGTTTGCTGGGATGCGCGCGGCGAATGCCTGCTCGAAGGCACGGCGCCCCTGCGCGAGATCAATAAGCGGCTCGGCCTGGCCTTTCCGCTGGACGGCCCCAAGACCGTCAACGGCCTGATGCTGGAACAATTGCAAGAGATTCCGGACGCCCCGATCAGCCTGAAAATCGGCAATGTTGTGATCGAAGTCATCCAGGTCAAAGACCAGGCAATCAAGGTCGTCAAGCTGACTCGCCCGCCGGCGTACTAATCAGACTGTCACTAACAATTTCAGTTCAGCCATACAAGTTCCAGATTACAACTGAACGTTCCATTTTGGCTACGTGGTATGGTTGCCTCCCCCATGCAGCAAACACTTTACAAATGTGATGCTCGGAGGCATGATCCAAGGCAGTTCGCCGCAACAGTCACCACTGGACGGCGCTTTGTCGTTCTCCGTACTATTTAAAGCAAGCGCGCATATGGCTGCAGTCCTCCCCAATACGACCCCCGGAACGCCCATGCCGGGCCTGGCCCGCGCCCTGATGCAGGCTGGCCGCCTCAGTGCGCAGCAAGCCGATACGCTGCACAAGAAGTCGCTGGCCGACAAGAGTCCGTTCATCGATACCCTGCTGCTCACGGGTACCTTCGACGCGCGCACCCTGGCCGCCTTTTGCGCGGAAACCTTCGGCTACCCGCTGATGGATTTGCAGAGCTTTAATATCGAGGCCCTGCCGCCGAATGCCATCGACGGCAAGTTGATGCAGACCCAGCGCGTGATCGCCCTGGCCAAGCGCGGCAACAAGATGTCGGTCGCCATTTCCGACCCGACCAATATCCAGGCCCTCGACCAGATCAAATTCCAGAGCGAAGCGTCGGTCGAGCCGGTGATCGTGCTGCACGACGCCCTGCTGGCCCTGCTGGCCAGCCTGGGACGCAACGCCGAACAGAATCTGAACGACATGGTCGGCGACCAGGAAGACATCCAGTTCGGCGAGGACGATACGCCCGCCGTGGTCGACCAGGCCGCGGCCGCCGATATCGAAGATGCGCCGATCGTCAAGTTCCTCAACAAGATCCTGATGGACGCGATCAACCTCGGCGCGTCCGATATCCACTTCGAACCGTTCGAAAAGTTTTACCGCATCCGCCTGCGCGTCGATGGCATGCTGAAAGAACACGCCCAGCCGCCGATCACCATCCGCGACAAGCTGGTTTCGCGCATCAAGGTGCTCTCCAAGCTCGACATTTCCGAAAAGCGCGTGCCGCAGGATGGCCGCATGCGCCTGATCCTCTCGCCCACCAAGGCGATCGACTTCCGGGTCAGCACCTGCCCCACCCTGTTCGGCGAAAAGACCGTCATGCGGATTCTGGACGCCACGCAGGCCCAGATGGGCATCGATGCGCTCGGCTACGATCCGGACCAGAAGGAATTGCTGCTCGAAGCGATCCAGCGCCCGTACGGCATGGTGCTGGTGACCGGCCCAACCGGTTCGGGCAAGACGGTGTCGCTGTACACCTGCCTGAACGTGATCAACAAGCCGGGCATTAACATTTCGACGGCGGAAGACCCGGCCGAGATTAACTTGCCGGGCGTGAACCAGGTCAACATCAACGAACGCTCCGGCCTGACCTTTCCGGTCGCGCTCAAGTCCTTCCTGCGCCAGGATCCGGACATCATCATGGTCGGCGAGATTCGCGACCTGGAGACGGCCGACATCGCCATCAAGGCCGCCCAGACCGGCCACATGGTGTTCTCGACCCTGCACACCAACGATGCGCCATCGACCCTGACGCGCCTGATGAACATGGGCGTGGCGCCGTTTAACATCGCCTCGTCGGTGATCATGATCACGGCGCAGCGCCTGGCGCGGCGCCTGTGCACCTGCAAGAAGCCGGTGGACACCAGCCGCGAAATCATGCTCGCGGCGGGCTTTCGGGAAGAGGAACTGGAAGGCGGCTGGAAGCCTTACGGTCCGGTCGGCTGCGACCGTTGCCTGGGCGGCGGTTACAAGGGCCGGGTCGGCATCTACCAGATCATGCCGATCACCTCGGCGATCGAAAAAATCATTCTGGCGCACGGCAATTCGATGGAAATTGCCGCGCAATCGGAGCTGGAAGGCGTCAAATCCCTGCGCCGTTCCGGCCTGATGAAAGTAAAGCAAGGCTTGACCAGCCTTGAAGAAGTTCTTGGCTGCACCAACGAATAGGAAAATACAGTATGGCACTCGCTCAATCTAAAACCGCCGCCGCCGTCAAGGAGTCGGTCTACGCCTGGGAAGGCAAGGACAAGACCGGCAAGACCGTGCGCGGCGAACTGCGCGCCGGCGGCGAAGCCGTGGTCAATGTGACCTTGCGGCGCCAGGGTGTCATGGTGACCAAGGTAAAGAAAAAGACTTATCGCAGCGGCAAGAAGATCACGGACAAGGATATTTCCCTGTTCACGCGCCAGCTGGCCACGATGATGAAGGCCGGCGTGCCGCTGCTGCAATCGTTCGACATCGTCAGCAAGGGCCACGCGAATCCATCGATGGCCAAGCTGATTCTCGACCTGCGCTCGGACATCGAGACCGGTACCAGCCTGAACAATGCTTTCCGCAAGTACCCGCTCTACTTCGACCCGCTGTTCTGTAATCTGGTCGGCGCCGGCGAACAGGCCGGTATTCTGGAAGACTTGCTCACGCGTCTGGCGATCTACAAGGAAAAAACCCTGGCCATCAAGGCCAAGATCAAGTCGGCGCTGATGTATCCGGTGTCGATCCTGGGCATCGCCTTCATCGTCACCGCCGTGATCATGATCTGGGTGGTACCCGCGTTCAAATCGGTATTTTCCAGCTTCGGCGCCAACCTGCCGACCCCGACCGTGATCGTGATGGACATTTCCGACTTCTTCGTCTCGTACTGGTGGGCGATTTTCGGCACCCTGTTCGCCGGCCTGTACTTCTTCTTCCAAGCCTGGCAGCGTTCGGCCAAGATGCAGCGCTTCATGGACCTGGCCCTGCTCAAGGCGCCGATTTTCGGCAGCGTGATCCGCAAGGCGGCCATTGCGCGCTGGACCCGGACCCTGGCCACCATGTTCGCGGCCGGCGTGCCGCTGGTCGAAGCGCTCGACTCGGTCGGCGGCGCGGCCGGCAATGCCCTGTACCTGGAAGCGACCAAGCGCATCCAGAACGAGGTGAGCACCGGTACCAGCCTGACCGCGGCGATGCAGAACGCCAATGTATTCCCGCCGATCGTGACCCAGATGGTCGCCATCGGCGAAGAATCGGGCGCGCTCGATGCGATGCTGGGCAAGGTCGCCGGCTTCTTCGAAGATGAAGTCGACGAGGCCGTCGCGACCCTGGCGTCGCTGATGGAACCGCTGATCATGGTGATTTTGGGCGTGCTCATCGGCGGCCTGGTCGTCGCCATGTACCTGCCGATCTTCAAACTGGGCGCGGTGGTGTAACAAGGGATGGGCGGCCACGCGCCGCCCGCCTGCAGCAACAGCGCCGCAGCAGCCGCTTGCCCCGCCGGCAAGCGCCTGCTGCGATTTTTTTGGTGCCCGCCGCGCACCGGTGCCGGCCCCCGGTACCCCAAAGCGGGCGCAAGCCCTAAAATAGAGCGGTGCAGCAGACTGCCGCGATCAATTCTTACCTTGGAGCATCATGCTACCGGAAACACTCTTGTTCGCCGTCCCCGGCTCCCTGGGCCCGGCCCTCGCCGCCGGCCTGTTCGGCCTGCTGATCGGCAGCTTTCTGAATGTCGTCATCTACCGCCTCCCCAAGATCCTGGACCGCGAATACAACGACTACCTGGCCGGCGAATACGGCTGCGGCTGCGGCACCCGCAAGGTGCACACCGATACATTCAACCTGTGGGCGCCGCGCTCGGCCTGCCCGCACTGCGGCCACAAGATCGGCGCGCTGGAAAACATCCCCGTCATCAGTTATCTGGTGTTGGGCGGCAAGTGCAAAGGCTGCAAGGCCAAAATTTCGCCCCGCTATCCGATCATCGAACTGGTGACCGGGCTGATGTCGGCCGGGCTGATATGGCACTTCGGCAGCGGCTATGCGGGCCTGGCTACCCTGGTGTTCGGCTACCTGCTGCTGTCGATGACCTTCATCGACGCCGATACCCAGCTGCTGCCCGACGAACTGACCTATCCGCTGCTGTGGATCGGCCTGCTGATGAATATCAATGGCAGCTTCGTGCCGCTGCAGGACGCCGTCATCGGCGCGGCGGTCGGCTACCTGTCGCTGTGGTCGGTAGCCACGCTGTACGAGAAGGTGCGCGGGCAAGTCGGCATGGGCCATGGCGACTTCAAGCTGCTGGCCGGACTGGGCGCCTGGATGGGCTGGAGCGTGCTGCCGAGCGTCATCCTGATTTCGTCGGCGGTCGGCTCGGTGGTCGGCATTTGCCTCATCGTGTTCGGCGGGCGCGCGCGCAATGTCAAGATTCCTTTCGGTCCTTACCTGGCCGCGGCCGGCTTCATCGTGATGGTGTGGGGCAAACCGATCGGCGCCATCACCGAGATCATCCTCAAGCAGTTGGTGAGCTGAGTGAACAGCGCGCCCGCCCCTGATGCCGGCAAGTTCAGCGTCGGCCTGACCGGCGGCATCGGCTGCGGCAAGACGGCCGTCTCGGACCGCTTCGCGGCGCTGGGCGCGAGCATCATCGATACCGACCTCATCGCGCATGCGCTGACCGTTCCCGGCGGCGCCGCCATGGATGCCATCCTGCACGAGTTCGGCCCGGCATTCGTCAACCCCGACGGCGCGCTCGAGCGCGTGCGCATGCGCGAACTGGTGTTTTCCGACCCGGCCGCCAAGGCGCGCCTGGAAGCGATCCTGCACCCGCGCATCCGCGCCGCCACCGCTGCCGCCGCCGCCGTGGCCAGCGGCGCCTACCTGATCTACGTGGTGCCGCTGCTGATCGAGTCCGGCGGCTGGCGCGAGCGGGTGGCGCGCGTGCTGGTCATCGATTGCCCTGAGGAACTACAAATTGCGCGCGTGATGCGCCGCAACGCCATGAGCGAAGCCCAGGTGCGCGCCATCATGGCCAGCCAGGCCAGCCGCGCCGAACGGCTGGCGGCGGCCGACGATGTGCTCACCAACGATGGCAGCCTGGAGGCGTTGGACCGTCAAATTGCTCTATTGCATGCTAAATATATTGCATTTTCCGAGAGAATGGCACTATTCCCGGTGCAGCGTTTGTAATTTTGCGTCGCTTGGTTCAGAATCACGGGATTCTTCTCCTGCCATGTAAAGGGATGTCATTTTGATCGTCTACGAATACCCTTTCAACGAGCGCATACGCACGTTGTTGCGGCTGGAAGACCTGTATGAGAAGTTCAAGTTCTTTGTGCACCAGGAACATGCAATGCAGCATCACGTCGCCCTGGCCACCATCTTCGACATGCTCGAAGTCGCCGGCCGCGCCGATCTCAAGTCCGACCTGCTGCAGGAACTCGAACGCCAGAAGCAAAGCTTGCTGAGCTACCGGTCCAATCCAAACGTCGCGGCCGACATGCTCGACGCCGTCCTCGCCGAGGTCGAAACCGTCAGCAGCGCGCTGGTCGCGGCCCAGGGCAAGACCGGCCAGAACGTGCGCGACAATGAATGGCTGATGAGCATCCGCGGCCGCACCATCATTCCCGGCGGAGCCTGCGAATTCGACCTGCCGTCCTACTACGCCTGGCAAAAGCGCCCGGCCGAGCAGCGCTTCAACGATATCGTCAACTGGTTCGCCCCGCTGGCGCCCCTGTTCGACGCCCTGGCCCTGGTGCTGCGCCTGCTGCGCGATTCGGGCGGCCCGGTCAAGATGATCGCCAACGCCGGCAGCTATCAGCAAATGCTGCAAGGCAAGGTCTACCAGATGCTGCGCCTGACCATGGATGAAGCGATGGGGGCGATTCCCGAGATTTCCGCCAACAAATACATGTTGTGGGTACGCTTTACCACGCAGGGCGGGGATTTGAAGCCCAAGCCGCTGGAAGAAGATGTCCCGTTCGAGCTCACGCTCTGTAATTTTTAGATCCCATGTTGCCATGACCGTCGTTACCTGCCCCACCTGCGCCAAGAAAGTCGAATGGATCGAGGCGAACAAGTTCCGCCCGTTTTGCTCCGAACGCTGCAAACAGATCGACCTGGGCGCCTGGGCCGAAGAAAAATACACCATTCCCGGCGCCGCCCCATCCGACCCCTTGCTCGACGACGACAACCTGCCCCAGTAGCGCTGCGTTCGTCCTTCGCCGTGGCGCTGCAAAAACGCTTACAATGACTCACCGCCCATCATGTAAAGGATGCAACACCATGTCAATGTCACGGACAGTGCAATGAGACTCGACCGTTTCATCAATGAGCGCATGGAAGAAATCCTGACGGAGTGGCAGGCATTCGCCCAGACCTTGCTGCCGGCCGCGAGCCAGATGACCGACCTGGCGCTGCGCGACCACGCGCGCCAGATCCTGCAGGCGATCGCGCTCGACATCGAAACGTTCCAGAATCCGGAACAGCAGATCGCCAAGTCGCAGGGCCTCGCGCCCGACACCATCGAGGGCGAAAGCGCGGCCTCGATCCACGGCGCGCTGCGCCAGGCCAGCAATTTTTCCCTGCTCCAGCTCAGTGCGGAATTTCGCGCCCTGCGCGCCACCGTGCTGCGCCTGTGGCTGCCGCAGGTGAGCCGCATGACGTCCGACGCCGCCGACGAAATGGTGCGTTTTAACGAAGCCATCGACCAGGCCCTGGCCGAATCGGTGGTGACCTACTCGGCGCGCGCCGACCACATGCGCGAGCTGTTCCTGGCCATCCTCGGGCACGACCTGCGCGCGCCGCTGTCGAGCATGTCGATGGCGGGCGACCTGCTGACCCGCACGCAGGTCGATGCCACCCAGGCTGGCGAGATCGGCGCCCGGGTCAAGCGCGGTGCGCGCCTGATGAGCAGCATGGTGGACGACCTGATCGGCTACACCCGCACCCAGCTTGGCGGCGGCATGCCGACCCAGCTGCGCGAGGTCGATGTGGGCGATGTGTGCCGCGCGGCGCTGGCCGACGCCCATGCCACCCATCCGGCCACGCGTTTCGAGATCGATGCCGATGAAGCGCTGGGCGGACTGTACGATGCCGTGCGCCTGCACCAGCTGCTGACCAACCTGATGGTCAACGCTGCCCAGTACGGCACGCGCGGCGCGGCCGTACGGATCGAGGCGCGTGCCCATCCGGAGGCGGTGACGGTGGCCGTGACGAATGACGGCCCGGTGATTCCGCCGGCGTCGCTCGAAAGCATTTTCAGTCCGCTGATCCAGCTGCCGGGCGACGGCGAAGCCGAGGAACGGCCGCGCACCAGCCTGGGACTGGGTTTGTTTGTCGCACGCGAAATCGCCGCGGCGCATGGCGGCACCCTGACGGTGACGTCCAGCGAGGATTGCGGCACCACCTTTACAGCGCACTTGCCGCGCGCGCCGAAGAGCGCCGAGGGCTGATTCTCCGCGCCGGGAGCTGGCTCTCCCCCCACCACTACCAACACCACCACTACCAACACCACCACTACGACCGCCACCACTAACGTCGCCCGCGCGAAGGCGGGGGCCCAAGTTCGCACTGTAGCCAGCAACTGAGCAGAAAACTTGGGCCCCCGCCTTCGCGGGGGCGACGCTGGCGGGCCGACGCTGGCGGGCCGACGGTAGGGGCCGACGGTGGGTGGCGAGGGATTGCGCCCGACGGCGCCGGGAGCCGTGCGGTGGCGACGATGGCGACGCAAAGGCGGCGCTGCAAGTGCCCCGGTTTCGAAGTAAGCCTCGTCAGCGCCCGTAGCGCGTCATCAGCAAGCCTTCGGTATCGATGTCCGGCGCCCGTCCCGACACCATATCGGCCAGCACCCGCGCCGAACCGCACGACATGGTCCACCCCAGCGTTCCGTGCCCGGTATTGAGAAACAGGTTGCGATACGGTGTCGGCCCGATCACCGGCGTGCCGTCCGGCGTCATCGGACGCAGGCCGCACCAGAAGGTGGCCTTGTCCACATCGCCCCCGCCCGGAAACAACTCGCTTACCGCATGCACCAGCGTGGCGCGGCGCGAAGCGTGCAGGCGCAGGTCGTAACCGGCGATTTCGGCCGTGCCCCCTACCCGGATGCGGTCACCGAGGCGCGTGATGCCGACCTTGTACGTCTCTTCCATGATGGTCGACTCGGGCGCGCTGGCCGCATCGACGATCGGCAGCGTGATCGAATAGCCCTTGACCGGATACACCGGTATCCGGATTCCCAAAGGCGCCAGCATCAGCGGCGAATAGCTCCCCATCGCCATCACGAAGGCATCGGCCCTGAGCTCTCCTTGCGAGGTGTCGACGGCGCTGATCGCGTCGCCGTCGGTCACGAGGCGCCGGATCTCCACGTTATTGCGGAAAACGACGCCCTCGCCGAGCGCCATCTGCGCCAGCGCCTGGGTGAACTTGAAGCAGTCGCCGGTCTCGTCGCCGGGCAGGTGCAGGCCGCCGACGATCTTGCCGCGCACCCGCGCCAGCGCCGGTTCGACCACTTCGCAGCCGGCGGGATCGAGCAGGGCGTACGGCACGCCATAACGCTTGAGCACTGCGATGTCTTCCAGCGCTTCGTCGAGCTGGCGCGGATTGCGAAATACCTGCAAGGTGCCCTTGCTGCGGTGGTCGTAGGCGATGCCGGTTTCCTTGCGCAGCGCGATCAGCGAATCGCGGCTGTACTCGGCCAGGCGCACCATGCGGCTCTTGTTGACGGCGTAGCTGGCCGGATTGCAGTTGCCCAGCATCTGGAACAGCCAGCGCCACATGCGCGGATCGAACGAGGGACGGATCACCAGCGGACTGCGTTTCATGGCCAGCCAGCGCAGCGCCTTCATCGGAATGCCCGGCGCGGCCCACGGCGCGGCCATGCCCGACGAGACTTCGCCGGCGTTGGCGAAACTCGTTTCCAGCGCGGCGCCGCCCTGGCGCTCGATGACGGTCACTTCATGCCCGGCTTTGGCCAGAAAATAAGCCGACGTGGTACCCACCACGCCACTGCCCAAGACAATAATTTTCACGAACTTCCTTGCGGTGCGTTATGGCGTAAGGGCGGAAAAAGAACGTCGCTACGGATAGCGCAGCTGGTCGAGCCATTCGAGCAGCGGAATGGTGGCCGGCAGCAGCGGCGACACGCCGACCACGCCCTGCCACGCAAAGGCCTGGCCTTCCAGGCTTTGCGGCTCGCCGCGCCATTCGCGGCTGATAAAGAAGTGCAGGCGTACATGCGCGTGTTCGTACACGTGCTCCACCCCGCACCATTGGCTCGCGCTCAGGATATGAACGCCAAGCTCCTCGACGAATTCGCGTTTGAGCGCGTCGAGTATGGCTTCGCCGGTTTCTACTTTCCCACCCGGGAATTCCCAATAGCCGTCGTACGGTTTGCCGGCGGGACGCTGGCCAAGCAGCACGTCGCCATTGGGCTTCATTAAAATGCCGACCGCGACATCGATCGGCTTCTTTCCAGTCTTATCGCTCATTGAGGCAGCTTTCCCGCGTAATCCCTGGCGAACTGCCACGCCACCCGGCCCGAACGCGAACCGCGCTGCAGGGCCCATTGCAGGGCCTCAGGGCGGCTTTGCTCGATCTGCTGGGCGCTGCAGCCGTAGCTGGCCAGCCAGTGCGCCGCGATGCCGAGGTAGTCGTCCTGCTTGAACGGATAGAACGACAGCCACAGGCCGAAGCGCTCGGACAGCGATATCTTCTCTTCCACCGTTTCGCCCGGATGCAGGTCGCCGTCGCCGTCATGCTTGTAGCTGGCGTTGTCGCTCATGCGCTCGGGCAGCAGGTGGCGCCGGTTCGAGGTGGCGTAGATCAGCACATTGTCCGACTGGGCCGCGATGGAGCCGTCGAGCGCCACCTTGAGCGCCTTGTAGCCGCCCTCGCCTTCCTCGAACGAGAGGTCGTCGCAAAAGATGATGAAGCGCTCCGGACGCCCGGCCACCAGGTCGACGATGTCGGGCAGTTCGGCCAGGTCGGCCTTGTCGACTTCGATCAGGCGCAGGCCATCGGCGGCGAACTGGTTCAGGCACGCCTTGATCAGGGACGACTTGCCGGTGCCGCGCGCCCCGGTCAGCAGCACGTTGTTGGCCGGGCGTCCCTGCACGAACTGGCGCGTGTTGCGCTCGATCTGCAGCTTTTGCGGCGCGACGTTGTGCAGGTCCGACAGCGCGATGCCCGAGGCGTGCAGCACCGGCTGCAGGTAGCTCACGCCGCTGCCGGCGCGCTTGCGCCAGCGGAAAGCGGTGGACAGGCGCCAGTCCGGCTCGCGCGGATACGCGGGCGGCAGCACCGCCTCGACCCGCTGCAGCAGCGCTTCGGCGCGCAGCAGGAACTGTTCGAGTGGCGTCGTCAAGGCGCGGCTCAGGAACGGTAGTCGGCGTTGATGGTCACGTACTCGTGCGACAGGTCGCAGGTCCAGACGGTGGCGCTGTGGGCGCCGCGTCCCAAACGCACGCGCACCGTGATTTCGCTCTTTTGCATCACGCGCTGGCCGTCGGCTTCCTGGTATGCCGGATTGCGCCCGCCGCTTTTCGCCACCAGCACGTCGTCGAGATACAGATCGAGCTTGGTCACGTCCAGGTCGTCCACGCCGGCATAGCCGATCGCGCACAGGATGCGGCCCAGGTTCGGGTCGGACGCGAAGAACGCGGTTTTCACCAGCGGCGAGTGGGCGATCGAGTAGGCGATCTTGCGGCACTCTTCCATGTTGCCGCCCTCTTCCACCGTGACGGTGATGAACTTGGTGGCGCCTTCGCCGTCGCGGATGATCATCTGCGCCAGCGAACGGGCGATGTCGGTCACGGCGGTTTTCAGTTCGGCGTATTCGGTCGAATCGGTGTTGGCAATGGCCAGGCTGCCGGTGCCGGTGGCGATCAGCATGAACGAATCGTTGGTCGAGGTGTCGCCGTCGATGGTGATGCAGTTGAACGAATGGTCGGCCGCGTGCTTGACCAGTTCATTGAGCACGTCTTGCGAAACCTTGGCGTCGATCGCCAGGTAGCCCAGCATGGTCGCCATGTTCGGCCGGATCATGCCGGCGCCCTTGCTGATGCCGGTCATGGTAACGCTATGGCCGCAGATGTCGACCGTGCGCGAGGCCGCCTTCGGCTGGGTATCGGTGGTCATGATCGCCTCGGCGGCGCTGAACCAGTTGTCGGCCTTCAGGTTGGCGATGGCGGCCGGCAGCGCGCCGACAACTTTGGCAACCGGCAGCGGCTCGAGAATCACGCCGGTCGAAAACGGCAGGATCTGGTGCGGCTCGCAGTCGAGCAGGCGCGCCAGCGCGGCGCAGGTGGCGTTGGCGCTGTCCAGGCCCGTCTCGCCGGTGCCGGCGTTGGCGTTGCCGGTGTTGACCACCAGCGCGCGGATCGGCGCCCCGCCCGCGGCCACGGCCGCCAGGTTGGCCTTGCTGACCTGCACCGGCGCGGCGCAGAAACGGTTGGTGGTGAACACGCCGGCCACGGTGGCCGTGTCGGCCAGCTTCATCACCAGGATATCTTTGCGGTTGGGCTTCTTGATGCCGGCTTCGGCAAAACCGATCTCGATCCCGTTGACGGGCTTCAGGTCGGCGGCGACGGGCAGAGGGGAATTAACGGCCATGGCGGATTCTCTAGCAGTGAAGTGGGAAGCCGCTATTGTAACGCTTGAAACGATATGCGGGATGCAACTGCCACGGCGCGTCGTGCGCCGCACGCTCTTGAGCGGCGCGGGCCGGCGCAGGCGAGCAGCAGTGCCACGGCGGAGACGGATCGGAGGGGTGCCATGCCGGTTCATGTTTCGTGCTGCGCCGGCGCCCTCATGGCGGCGGCTGACGGCCGGCGGCTATGCAATATGTGTAACAATATCAATCCGGTATCATCGTCAACGTGAGCTCCCGTACGCCGCGAGAGAGCCCCGACCATATTCGATCCAAAGGACCGCCTTGATTTTCCCGACCCTGATTCCATGCGCGCGCCGGCCGGCCCGCCTTGCCATCCTGCTGGCCTGCCTCGCCGCGCCTGCGCTCAGCCACGCCGCCCCGCAGCCGCCCGCCGGCACGGCAGTACAAGGCAGCGCCGACATGCATGCGCGCGAAGCTCTGGCCAGCGAAACGCTGCGCTATCTGCAGGCGCGCGATTACAAGGGTCTGGAAGCGCTGTATCGGAAGATCCGAGGTGCCGGCCAGCGCACACCCAGCGGCATCTGGAAACAGGCGCAGTTCTACAACCAGCTGCGCGCATTCGGCCAGTGGAGCACCGAAGCGGCCTATTGGGACACGGTGCAGGGTCAGGCGAAAGCGTGGCAGAAGCAATATCCCAAGTCGGTGCCGGCGCGGCTGTTCGAGGCCTATATGCTGATCAAGCGCGCCGAAGCGGACCGCGGGTCGGGTTACTACAACACGCTCACGGAAAAGCAGCGGCGCGATCTGAGCCAGGGTTCGGCGGCGGCCATGCGCGTGCTGGAGGATACGCAGGCGCTGGCCGCCAAAGCCGATGACCCGGAATGGCATCGCGCCATGCTCAAGGTGTTGCCATTCACAAGCCAGTTCACGCAAGAGCGCTACCAGAAAAAAATCGGCGCGGCGATGGCGCGCCATCCCAACTATCACGAAGCGTATTTCACGGCCGCCGGATACTCGATGGCCCACTGGGGCGGCGCGCCGGACGCGGTCGAGCAGCTCGCGCAAGACCTGAACAATGTCGGCGGCAAGGAACAGGGCGCCATGTATGCGCGCCTGTACTGGTACATGGACCAATCGGCCTACAAGGGAAAAATCTTCGAGGTCAGCCAGGCCGACTGGCCGACCATGCGCGCCAGCTTCGAGGCCCTGGTCGCGCAGTATCCGGACCCGTGGAACCTGAACGCGTACGCCTATTTCGCCTGCCTGGCAAACGATGTCGGCGCCATGGCGCCCGTGCTCGCACGCCTCGGCCAGCAGATCGACCTGCGCGCGTGGGGCGAGCATGGCGCGGCGACCCATGCCCGCTGCGCCGCCAGCACGGTGGCCGATCCCCAGTTCGACAGCAAGCAGGCGGCCGCGCGCAAGGTGCGCCTGCGGCGGCTGCTCACGGAAACGATGCAGCACGCAGCGGCCCAGCGCGGCCGCAAGGAATACAAGGAAGAACTGGAAACGCTGCACAAGGCCGAGGAGCTGGACCGTGCCATGGGCTGGGTCAGCATGCCGGTGCAATACAACCTCGCACGCGCCTTCTTCACGCTGAAACGCTACGAGGAAACCGTCAGCGCCATCACTGCCGGCCTGCCCGCGCAACCCGAATATACGGATGCGTACTGGATGCGCGGCCAGGCGCTCGAAGCGCTGGGCCGCAAGGACGAGGCGCGCGAGGATTTCGAGAAGGGCGCGCGCTACCTGCGCAAGGTACTGCCGGGAGCGTGGGCCGGACTGAACGCAACCCAGCGCGCCAATGTCGCCGAAATGCAACGAAAGTTCCTGGAATACGGCTTCGAGACCCCGACCTTCCCCGCAGACTGAGAGCTGATGCGTGGTTTGTTGCTTAATCACAACCACAAAAATGCTTGATGACAAGTAAAGTCATTTGCTTGATAATGTTAAACATTAACTATTTATCAATGAACCCAGTGAAAAAACTTCTCCTCTGCACAGCCCTGCTGGTCTCCTTCCCCGCCTTCGCCGCGGAACGTCCTGCCACCGCGAAAGCGCCCGTGGCCAAGATCGAATCGAACATGGCCGAGGCCGTCGCGGCGGCAGCGGACGAACTGGAACGCAATTTCTATTGGGCCAAGGGCAATCCGATTCCCATTTTCGACAAGCTGGCGGTGTTCGAGTTCTCGGCGCCGACCGCCGCGAAACTGAAAACCGTGTTCGGCTCGGCACGGCCGTACAGCGTGACGCGCGCGCCGGCGGCGGCCGGCATGGTCGGCTTCGATATTGCGCTTCCGGCGCACAGCTACGCCGATTTGAACGAGCAGAACTGGTCGTGGGACGCGCTCAAGATCAACGTCGTGACCGACGAGGCCGGCCGCACGATGACGGGCACCGGCACCTGGCCACGCCTCACGGTCAACGCGAAAAGCGCCGACGTCGTCGTCAACGACATGACGCTGCAAAGCAGCCAGCGCCGCAACAACGACGATGTGTGGCTCGGCACGGCGCGCGCGGAGGTCCAGTCGATCGACGTGACCGGCAAGGATAAACCGGTGGTCATGAAAATGGAAGGCCTGTCGGTCACCTCCGAGGTGTCCGAGAACGGCAAGGATTACGACATCGGGAGCGACGTCGGCATCAAGCTGATCACGGTCATGGATGAAAAGATCGACGACATGCGCATGTCGTTCCGGATGACCAAGCTCGATATGATGTCGTTGGAGCAGTTGAGCAAAGCCATGCAAAAGACGACCAAGCCGGGCGCCGAGCCGGACCTGGCCGCTATCGGTCCGCAGCTCAAGGCTTTCGCCAAGGGCATGGCGGCACGCGGCACGGCGATCGAGCTCACCGAGATGAGTGCAGGCTACCGCGGTCACCGCGCGCTGATGAAGGGCCACCTGACCCTGGGCAAGACGGTCGACAAGGACTTCAACTCGACCGCCGCCCTGATGAAAAAGCTGGACGGGCGCTTTGAAATGCGCGTGCCGGTTGCCCTGGTCACCGCCATCGCGCGCAATGTGGCGCAGAACCAGGCCACCAAAAAGGGCGAAACGCCATCGGCGGAGCTGCTGGACTCGACCGCCAAGAGCCTGGCCGACATGGCAGTGGACAAGGCGACTGCCGACGGCTATGCGCGCCTGGACGATGGCGTGCTGGTATCGATGGTTCAATTCAAGGCGGGCAAGCTGACCGTCAACGGCAAGGCGATCGCCCTGCCGACGGACGGCAAGAAGCCGGCGGCTGGCGCCAAAAAGCCGGCCAAGCGCCGCGCCAAATAAGCAGCAAGCATCAGCGGCGGCCGTCGTCCGATGGCCGCCTCACTCTCTTTACGTCAGCGCGTCAGCACGCTACTGCTGCGCCGGCTGCGGTGGTGCCACGGCGGCCACCTTGCGGCCCGAACTGGACCACACCTGCATGCATTCCGACCCGGTCCAGCTGGTCGCTTCCGGGCACGCGCACCGGCTTCCTTCCAACATGCTGTTAGCCGGGCACTGCAGGCCGGCCTGCCGAGCGTCCGCCCCCG
This sequence comes from Massilia pseudoviolaceinigra, assembly GCF_030846505.1. Taxonomy (NCBI): domain Bacteria; kingdom Pseudomonadati; phylum Pseudomonadota; class Betaproteobacteria; order Burkholderiales; family Oxalobacteraceae; genus Massilia; species Massilia pseudoviolaceinigra. Next base: position 40,459 of record NZ_JAVCWL010000022.1, read on the forward strand.
CGTCTGTGTGTGAGGACCGCAACGGGAGCACTCCTCCCAGCACCGCGAACAGCAAGCATGCCGAGACAGCGACAGCGGCGAAAATGGCTTTCATAACGTCCTCCTGATTGGCAATGAAACCTAACCATTGCAGGAAGCGCACTTGCTATTGTTGTGTGTCATCAACTAAAACGAATCTTACCTATCAGCAACCCCACAACCGTGGCGCCGGCACGACGCCGGCCTGCGGTGTCACTTGCCCGCGCCGGCGGCACAGCTGTTGCCAATACGGGTCCAGCGCACCCGCTGGCGCCCCTCGGTGGCCACCGATTTGCCCGATTGCGCCATCGTCGCGCGCACCGCTGCCGCTTCCGTCGGCGTCTTCGCCTCGCGCAGGGCTTTTGCGTACTGCACATTGACCGCCACCTGCTTTTCCGCCAGTTCGCGCTGCAGGCGTGGCAGGTCAAGCAACTGCTGCGCCGCCCTGGCGCGCGCTTCGGGCGTCTTGCCTTCGGCCGCTTCGCGTTCGAGCACGGGACGCATCCATGCCAGGTCCGCCGCGGGGTCGCCGGCGCGGGTGGCGCTGACGGTGTCGTATTCCCAGGTGACCTTGTCGATGCGGCGGATGGTCAGCGTGACCGCCGCCGCCGGACAGTTCGCCGTATGCACCACCACCCCATCCGCGCCGACCTGGCTGGACTGGTCCGGGCAGGACGCCAGCGCCACCGCCGACGAATACAGCGCGTCCGAGATGCGGCGCGGCCGGATGCAGTGCGTGACCGGCCCCTTGCCTTCATATAGCTTCTCGCCCGAGTCGGCCCCGGCGACGCGTTCGCGCCGCACGATGTCGCCGTTCGCGCCGTCGACCCTGGTGTCGACCCGGTTGGCCGGCGCCGGCGCCGGAATACTGCTGGTGGAGGCCGAATCAAGCCGGTACAAGCCGGCCGGCGGCAGGATCTGCTCGATCGCCGGCGCGGCGGCGAAGGCGCCGCCGGCCAGCAGCGCGCCCACTATCGTCAAGTGAATGCGCATCAACGCACCACCATTTCAACGCGGCGGTTACGCGCGCGTCCATCGTCGTCGGCATTGTTCGCCGCCGGCGCCAGGTTGGCCACGCCGTGCGGCTGCATGCGCGCCGCGGCAATGCCGTACTGCCCACTTAATGCGTCCACCACCGCCTGCGCGCGCTTGCGCGACAGCGCAAGGTTGGCATCGACCACGCCCTGATTGTCCGTGTGCCCGACGATGAACACATTCACGCCCGGGTCGTTCTTGAGCGACTTGGCCATTTGCTCGAGCGTGTCCTTCGATTCAGGCTTGATCACTGCCTTGTTGGTATCGAACAGAATTCCGTACAAGGCGATGCGGCCATCCTTCTTGAGGGCCGAGCCGATGGCGCTGGCGTCGACCGTGACGTGACCCTGTTCCACCCTGGCCGACTCGATCACCTGCATGAATTGCTGTGCCCGGCCCTGGACGTTGGCGTCGCTCTCCTCGCCCGTGCGCAGCGCAATCTGCACGTTCACCGCACCGGCCGGCGCGTCCTTGCGCGCGTGGATGTAGTGGAAGCCCGGCTTGTATTCGAACAGGCGGATCACATAGGCATCGCCATTGCCATTGTCGACCCACTGCGCGCCCTGGGCCCAGCGCACGATCTTCGACTGGGTGCGGTCTTTCTCGCACTGCGCCGCCTCGCATTCGTACAGGGTGTCGAAGCCGGCGCTGCGCAGCGCGGCCTGGTAATTGCGGAAGATCTCGAGCGAGCCGCGTCCCTTCGGTCCGAAATAGATCCGGTTCGAGATCTTGCCTTCGACCGTTTTCTCGACCGGACCGCTTTTACCGGCGACGAGCGTGCGCGCGCCGGCGTAGTTTTCTTCGCCATGCAGGTACAGGGTGGAGCCGGCATAGCGTGACACCAGCGGATGATCGGCGCTGCCGGGACGGTCGGCATCGTACTTTCCCGCGTGCGCCAGCGGCGAAGAAATGACGAGTGCGAGGGCGCACGCCGCCAGGGCGCTGCGGTGAACCGGATAGGTCATGAGAGGCTCCTTGAGTGGATAGGAATGTAATCTGATAGGGGCGTAAAAAAAGGGAGGCCGAACATCACGTTCTGCCTCCCCTTCTGGTCATGCCGGGCGCTTTATGCGAGCTTGCCGTGGCATGCCTTGAACTTCTTGCCGCTGCCGCAAGGGCATGGATCGTTGCGGCCGACCTTCGGTCCGAGCATTTCCTCGTCGCCCGAAGGGCGGGCCGGCGCGAGCAGATCTTCCGGCGCCGCGTCGGGATTGAAGTCCGCGTGCTGGTAGCTGACGTTTTCCACGTGCGACTGGTGCAGCGCCGCTTCGGCGTCGATTTCTTCGCGCGACTGGATGCGCACCGTCATCACCATGCGGATCACTTCGTTCTTGATCATGTCCAGCATCGATCCGAACAGCTCGAACGCTTCGCGCTTGTACTCCTGCTTCGGGTTCTTCTGCGCATAGCCGCGCAGGTGGATACCCTGGCGCAGATGGTCCAGCGCCGCCAGGTGTTCGCGCCAGTGGCTGTCCACGCTTTGCAGCATGACGTTGCGCTCGAAGCCGCCGAACGATTCCTTGCCGACGATGGCAATCTTGCTCTCGTACGAGGCGTCGGCCGCGGCCAGCACGCGCGCCAGGATGTCGTCGTCGGTCATGCTGGTATCGGTGGCCAGCATCTGCGCCAGCGGCACGTTGAGCTGCCATTCGCTGGCCAGGGTCGCTTCCAGGCCGGCGATGTCCCATTGCTCTTCGACCGATTCTTCCGGCACGTACGCATGCACCACGTCGGTGAACACGCCGGCGCGCAGCGATGCGATCAGTTCGCCGATGTCGGTGGTTTCGAGCAGTTCGTTACGCTGGGTGTAGATCACCTTGCGCTGGTCGTTGGACACGTCGTCGTATTCGAGCAGCTGCTTGCGAATGTCGAAGTTGCGCGCCTCGACCTTGCGCTGGGCCGACTCGATCGAGCGCGAGACGATGCCCGCTTCAATCGGTTCGCCTTCCGGCATTTTCAGGCGGTCCATGATGGCGCGCACGCGGTCGCCCGCGAAGATGCGCAGCAGCGCATCGTCGAGCGAGAGGTAGAAGCGCGACGAACCCGGATCGCCCTGGCGGCCGGAACGGCCACGCAGCTGGTTGTCGACGCGGCGCGATTCGTGGCGTTCGGTACCGATGATGTGCAGGCCGCCGGCGGCCACCACATGCTCGTTGAGCGACTTCCACTCGCTGCGCAGCTTTTCGGCCTGGGCCGCCTTGTCGGCGTCCGACAGGGCCGCGTTGGCTTCGATGATCTGGATCTGCTTCTCGACGTTACCGCCCAAAACGATGTCGGTACCACGGCCGGCCATGTTGGTGGCGATGGTGATCATCTTGGGACGGCCCGCCTGGGCGATGATTTCGGCCTCGCGCGCATGCTGCTTCGCATTCAAGACGTTGTGGGCCAGCTTGGCCTTGTCGAGGATCGCCGAGAGCATCTCGGAGTTTTCGATCGAGGTGGTACCCACCAGGACCGGCTGCCCGCGCTCGTAGCAATCGCGGATATCGATCAGCATGGCGTTGTATTTCTCGTCCGAGGACTTGTACACCTGGTCCTGGCGGTCCTTGCGCTGCGACGGACGGTTCGGCGGAATGACCACGGTCTCGAGGCCATAGATTTCCTGGAATTCGTACGCTTCGGTATCGGCCGTACCGGTCATGCCGGACAGCTTGGTGTACATGCGGAAGTAGTTCTGGAACGTGATCGAGGCCAGGGTCTGGTTCTCGTTCTGAATGCGCACGCCTTCCTTCGCTTCGACCGCCTGGTGCAGGCCGTCGGACCAGCGGCGCCCGGTCATCAGGCGTCCGGTGAATTCATCGACGATCACCACTTCATCGTTCTGCACCACGTAATGCTGGTCCTTGTGGTACAGCGCATGCGCGCGCAGGGCCGCGTACAGGTGGTGGATCAGGGTGATGTGGGCGGCGTCGTAGAGCGAGGCACCTTCCGGCAGCAAGCCCATTTGGGTCAGCATCGCCTCGGCGTTCTCGTGACCGCGTTCGGTCAGCAGCACCGAGTGCGCCTTTTCGTCCTTGGTATAGTCGCCCGGGACCGAGATCACGCCCTTGCCGTCCGGGGTTTCTTCACCGATCTGCAGGGTCAGCTTGGCCGGCAGCGAATTGATCTGGTGATACAGCTCGGTATGGTTTTCAGCCTGGCCCGAAATGATCAGCGGCGTACGCGCTTCATCGATCAGGATCGAGTCGACTTCATCGACCACGGCGAAATTGAGGCCGCGCTGGACCCGCTCGCTCGCCTCGAACACCATGTTGTCGCGCAGGTAGTCGAAACCGAATTCGTTGTTGGTGCCGTAGGTGATGTCCGACGCGTAAGCCGATTGCTTGACGCTGTGGTCCATCTGCGACAGATTGATGCCGGTCGTCAGGCCGAGCCAGCTGTACAGACGTCCCATCCACTCGGCATCGCGCTGGGCCAGGTAATCGTTGACCGTAATGACGTGCACGCCCTTGCCGGACAGCGCGTTCAGATAGGTCGGCAGGGTCGCCATCAGCGTCTTACCCTCGCCGGTACCCATTTCGGCGATTTTGCCGTAGTGGAGCACCATGCCGCCGATCATCTGGACATCGAAATGGCGCATCTTGAGCACCCGCCTGGCCGCCTCGCGGCAGACCGCAAACGCTTCCGGCAGCAGCTGGTCGAGCGTTTCGCCTTTGGCGACGCGCTCCTTGAACTGCGGCGTCTTCGCTTTCAGTTCAGCGTCCGACAGCTTTTCGATCTGTGGCTCGAGCGCGTTAATCTCGCGCACGGTTTTTTGATATTGCTTGAGCAGCCGCTGGTTGCGGCTACCGAAAATCTGGGTCAGTAATGACATGCTTGAATTCTTGAAAAAGACGCCGCAAAAAGAAGCCGTAATGATAGCAAAAACATATCACCCAACGGCCGACTATGGCAAAAAGACTGTGATTTTATCATGCGATCTCGCCACACTTGGGGATATTGCCCCGGAACTCAAGAGGCGAGGGCAAAACAAAGTTAATAAAATGACTCCGGCAAGGCGTTCTGGCCATGCCTTGTGGCGGGGCGCCGCGCGCTGTGATATGTTGCGCCTTATGCATATCTACGGAACCAAGACGCGCCGCACCTCGATTGTCGCTACCGATTTCCTCAAGCGCAATGACAAGATCGCGGCCCTGCTGCCGACGGCGATGCGCATGGCCAGCCTGCAGAGCGATTGCGCCAAGGCGCTGCCGCCGATGTTCGGCAACTGCGACGTGCTCTCGTTCGAAGACGCGCGCCTGGTGCTGGCCACGCCCAGTTCGGCCGTCGCGGCCAAGCTCAAACAGCAGCTGCCCAAGCTGCAGGGCGCCTTGCAAAAGCGCGGCTGGCATATCGACGAGATCAAATTGAAAGTGCAGGTCACGCGCAGCATCGCGCCGGTGGTGCACACGCATCAGCTGATTTTGCCCGGCACGGCCTTGTCGGCGTTTGAAGCGCTCGGCGACGCGCTGCCGAAGACAAAGGCCAACGCCACCCTGATCGCCGCCGTCAAGGCGATGGCGGCGCGCCAGCGCTAGAGAGCTTTGCGTTTGAATACCGTGACCACAAGCCTGAAGGCCGTCGTCCCCGCACCAAGGCAGCCTTCGCCGGGGGCGACGGCTCTTAAGTCAGCGCCCACTCGCGCGCCATCTGGCGCACGTACGACGGCGGCGCGCTGCCGGGCTTCTCGAACGCCACGATCTCATAGGCATCCGGATGCTTGAGCAATTCGAGCAGCAGCAAGTTGTTGAGCGCATGGCCCGACTTGTGCGCTTCGTAGCCGGCCAGCAGCGGGTGCCCGACCAGGTACAAGTCGCCGATCGCGTCGAGGATCTTGTGGCGCACGAACTCGTCGTCGTAGCGCAGGCCATCCGAATTGAGAATGCGGTACTCGTCCATCACGATCGCGTTTTCGAGCGATCCGCCGCGCGCCAGGCCCATGCCACGCAGGCTTTCCACATCCTGCATGAAGCCGAAGGTGCGCGCGCGCGCCACGTCGTGCACGTACGATACGTCGCCGAAGTCGACAAACGCGCGCTGGGTCGTGCCGTCCACCGCCGGATGGTTGAATTCGATGAAAAAATCGAGCTTGAAGCCGTCGTACGGGGTCAGGCGCGCCCATTTTTCGTTGGCGCCACTACCCTGGCGTACTTCCACATCTTTCAGCACGCGGATGAATTTCTTCGCCGCGTCCTGCTCCTGCACGCCCGCCTGTTGCAGCAAAAAGACAAACGACGAGGCCGAGCCATCCATGATGGGAATCTCTTCGGCCGACACGTCCACGTACAGATTATCGATCCCGAGCCCGGCGCAGGCCGACATCAGGTGCTCGACCGTGGACACGCGCGCATCGTCCTTGACCAGCACCGATGCCATGCGGGTGTCGCCCACCACGCCTGCGCTGGCGGGAAACTCCACCACCGGGTCCAGGTCCACGCGGCGAAACACGATGCCGGTATTGATCGCGGCCGGACGCAGGGTCAGTTCGACCTTGGTCCCGGAGTGCAGTCCGACGCCGACGGTGCGCACCAGCTGTTTGACGGTTCTTTGTTTTAACATCCGCCGATTATAGCGAACTTGCTGGGCCAGCGCTGCCGGGCGTCTAGGGGTGCTCGGCCTGCGCATGCGAGCGCTCGTGCCGCACCAGGTAGATGCCGCTGCCGATGATGATGGCCGCGCCGATCAGCGTGTACCGGTCGGGCAGGGTATGCCAAAGGATCCAGTCCAGCGCCACGCCCCAGGCGAGTCCCGAATACTCGAACGGCGCCACACGCGACGCTTCGCCCGAATTGAACGCTTCCGTGACCGCCAGCTGGCCCAGGAAGCCCGAGAGCGACAGCGCGCACAATAGCCAGACATCGGCGCCACGCACGGGCACCCAGTTGGGCGCGGCCAGGGTGGTTGCGCCGATGGCCAAAAACACCATCAGCCACAGCACCATGTGTTCGGCGCGGTCGGTGCGCCCGACGATGCGGGTGGTAATGGCCGACACCGCGTAGCAGCCGGCCGCGCCCAGCACCGCCAGTCCGCCCAGGGTCAGCATGCCGGTCCCGCTCGGACGCAGCACCACCAGCACCCCTCCCAGGCCGACCGCGATGGCGACCCAGCGCGCCAGGTTGACGCTCTCTTTCAGGAACACCACCGACAAGGCGGTGATGAGCGCGGGCGCGATGAAGAAGATTGCATACGCTTCGGCCAGCGACAGCTTGCGCAGGCCAAAGGCGAATAGCCCGAGCATGGTGATGCTCAGGCCCGCGCGCAGCAGGTGCAGCGGCCAGCGCACCTGCAGGGCAGTGCCGAAGGCGCCGCGCCAACCCACGTACGCAAACACCAGCGGCAGCGACGACAGGCCGCGCAGGGCCGCCACCTGCAGCGCCGGATAATGCGCCGACAGCAGCTTCATCACCGTGTCCATCAGCGAGAACATGGCCACCGCGATGAGCATCGCGTAGATGGCGCGCAGGTTGCCTTTGCCCTGCGTCACAGGCGCTTGACCATGAACAGGCTGAGGGGATCGGCCTGATAGTCACCGAACGGCGCGCAGCGGATAAAGCCGTCGCGCTCATACAGGCCGATGGCTTCGGGCTGGCTGATGCCCGTTTCGAGCATCAGCGCCGGCAATCCGGCGGCGGCGGCGCGCTGCGCGATCTCGGCCAGCAGCTTGCCGCCCACGCCCTTGCCACGCTGGGCCGGATCGACGTACATGCGCTTGACTTCGCCGTAGCCGCCGCGGTCGACATAGGCGCCGCAGCCGAGCGCGCGGCCGTCAAGGTCGCGCGCGACCAGGAACACCACGCCGGGCCGGGTCAGCGAGTCGACATCCATCAGGTGGTTGCTCTCGGCCGGATAGAGGCCGGCAAAATAGGCGTCCAGCTGTTCGAGCATGGCGATGATGTCGCTCTGGCGCGGGGTTTCGGTTCGAATATGCATGGCGGTGTAAAAAACGGCGCCGCGGCGCCGTCTTTGCGGAAGTGGTTCCGGGTGAGTAATTAAGCGACTTGCTTGAGCAGCGTTTCGGCGTTCGACACGTCGAACGCGCCACCCTGCTCCACGTTGAGCTGCTTGACGACGCCGTCGTCGACCAGCAGCGAGTAGCGCTGCGAGCGCGTGCCCATGCCGAACTTCGAGAAGTCCGCGTCCAGGCCCAGTGCCTTGCTGTAGGCGGCGTTACCGTCGGCCATCATGCGCACGATGCCTGTGGCTTTCTGGTCGCGGCCCCAGGCGCCCATGACGAAAGCGTCATTGACCGAGATGCACCAGATTTCATCGACGCCCTTGGCTTTGAGTTCGTCGGCCAGCTTGACGTAGCCCGGCACGTGCTGTGCGGAGCAGGTCGGGGTGTAGGCGCCCGGCAGGCCGAAAATGGCGATCTTCTTGCCCTTGGCCAGATCAGCTACCTGGAAGGTGTTAGGGCCGAGCGAGCAGCCTTCGGTTTCGGTCTCGACGAATTCAGAGAGGGTGCCTTCCGGCAGGCGGTCGCCGATTTTAATAGTCATTCGAGGCTCCATAATATGGGATTGATAAGACGGCTAGTATGCCTGATCCTCGTCAAGCTTGCAGGGCGGCGGTTCCGTGGCGCGCCGCCACGCGTTTCGCGTCCGCAAAAAAACGGCGTAAAAAAAGCCGGGGAGACCCCGGCTTCTTCATCACTGCGATCCGATCAATCGGCTTGCTTGCGCAGGAATGCCGGAATGTCGTAGGTTTCCACGCCATTGCGCTGCATCGCCTGCACCTGCTCGGAAGCCTGTTCGCGGCGCCACACGGCCGGCTGCTTCATGCCTTCCATCGCGTGGCCGCTGGCCGAGCCGGCACCCATCGACACGCCCACGGTGGCGCCAGCGCCGCCGCCGGCCATCATCGGACCGTTGTGGGTACCGGTGCGCAGCATCGGCTGCTGCACCAGCTGCATGGCCTTCTTGGCCTTGCCCAGGCCCGTCGCCACCACCGTCACGCGGATGTCGTCGCCCATGTCGTCGTCGTACGCGATACCCTGCGCGATCGATGCATCGGGCGCCGCAAACGCGCGCACCGCAGCCATGACTTCCTTGATCTCCTTACCCTTGAGGCCACGGCTGGCGGTCACGTTGACCAGCACGCCGCGCGCACCCGACAGGTCGATCCCGTCGAGCAGCGGCGACGCGACTGCCTGCTCGGCCGCGATGCGCGCCCGATCGACGCCGCTGGCGGTCGCGGTGCCCATCATGGCCTTGCCCTGCTCGCCCATGATGGTCTTGACGTCGTTGAAGTCGACGTTGATGTGGCCCGGCACGTTGATGATCTCGGCGATACCGGCCACCGCGTTGTTGAGCACATCATCGGCGTGGCGCATCCACTCGATCATGCTTTCGTCTTCGTAGATCTCTTCCAGTTTTTCGTTCAGGATGATGATCAGCGAATCGACGTGCTGCGACAGTTCTTCGAGCCCGCTCTCGGCCACGTCCATGCACTTCTGGCCTTCGTACGAGAATGGCTTCGACACCACGGCCACCGTCAGCGCGCCGAGCGACTTGGCGATTTCGGCCACGATGGGAGCTGCGCCAGTACCGGTGCCGCCGCCCATGCCGGCTGCGATGAAGACCATGTGCGCGCCGCGCAGCGCGTCTTCGATGCGCGCGCGCGACTCTTCGGCCAGCTGGCGGCCGACGGTCGGCTTCATGCCGGCGCCCAGGCCCGACTCGCCGATCTGGATGATGTTGTGGGCGCTCGACGCGGCCAGTGCCTGCGAATCGGTATTGGCCGCGATGAATTCAACGCCCGACACGCCCTTGTTGATCATGTGCTGAACCGCATTGCCACCTGCTCCGCCGACGCCGACGACCTTGATGACGGTTCCTAGTGCTGCGTTATCGACCATATCAAACTCCATGATGAACTCCTAATCAAAGTGCGGTTTCCAAGCGCCAGGACTCATAGTCGTATGAAACCTGGAGGTTGAAAACTGCGTTAACCGTTAAATAACAAGAACCCGTGTGCCTAGTATTCCAAACTGTGCCGACTTAAAAATTCCCTAAAAACCATTCCTTCATGCGCTGCCAGACCGCTTTCACCGAGCCGTCCTGGCGCGTCACGATATGCCCGCGCAGATACTGCTTCTTCGCTTCGAGCAGCAGCCCGAGCACGGTCGCGTAGCGCGGACTGCGCACCACGTCGGCCAGCTGGCCGCGGTAATCCGGCGTGCCAAGGCGCGCCGGCTTGAGGAAAATATCTTCCGCCATTTCCACCATGCCGGGCATGATCGCGGTACCGCCGGTGAGCACGATCCCCGACGAGAGCACGCCCTCGTAGCCCGACTCGCGCACCACCTGGTGCACCATCGCGAACAATTCTTCAACGCGCGGCTCGATCACCGCCGCCAGCGCCTGGCGCGACAGGTTGCGCGGACCGCGGTCGCCCAGTCCCGGCACTTCGAGCGACTCGTGCGGATCGGCCAGCACCTGCTTGGCCACGCCGTAGCGGATCTTGATCTCTTCGGCTTCGGAAGTGGGCGTGCGCAGCGCCATGGCGATGTCGTTGGTGATCTGGTCGCCGGCGATCGGAATGACCGCCGTATGCCGGATCGCGCCGTCGGAGAACACCGCGATGTCGGTGGTGCCGCCGCCAATATCGATCAGCACCACGCCCAGTTCCTTTTCATCGAGCGTGAGCACGGCGTCGGCGGAAGCCATCGGCTGCAAAATCAGGTCCGACACTTCAAGGCCGCAGCGGCGCACGCACTTTACAATGTTTTGTACCGCCGATACCGCACCGGTGACAATATGCACCCGCACTTCCAGGCGGATGCCGCTCATGCCGATCGGTTCGCGCACGTCTTCCTGGCTGTCGACGATGAATTCCTGCGGCACCGTGTGCAGCAACTGCTGGTCGGTCGGGATGTTGACCGCCTTGGCCGTTTCGATCACGCGCGCCACGTCGGTGGCCGTTACTTCCTTGTCCTTGATCGCGACCATGCCGCTCGAATTGAACGAACGGATATGGCTGCCGGCGATGCCCGCGTACACATTGCGGATCTTGCAGTCGGCCATCAGCTCTGCTTCTTCGAGCGCGCGCTGGATCGATTCGACGGTCGCCTCGATATTGACGACCACCCCTTTTTTCAGTCCGCGCGACTCGTGCTGACCCAGTCCGATCACCTCGTGGCGCCCGTCGGACATCACCTCGGCCACCACGGCCACCACTTTCGAGGTACCGATATCGAGGCCGACGATCAGGTTTTTCGCGTCTTTTGTCATGTGCTGTCGCCTACTGTCTTTGCTTTGTCTTGCTGCTGGTTGATCTGCTGTTCGGTTTCACTGCTTTTTTTACTGCCGCCTTCACAGGCTTGTGCGGATCGCTTGGCAGCACCAGCGCGGCGGCGGAAAGCGCCAGGCCGTTCTGATACCGCATGTCGATCGTGTCGATGCCGTCCTGCAGGCGGCTGGCCAGTTGCGGATAAATCCCCACCAGCCGCTGCACCCGCTGTTTCAGCGTCGTCTTGTCCTGCTCCCGCCCCAGCGCCACGCTCATGCCGTTATCGAGTTTCACGGTCCATGCATAACGGCTCGACAGGTCCAGCTTTTCCGGCACCAGCGCGATCGGCGAAAACAGCGCGCGCAACTCCAGGAACCGCGCCAGTACTTCCTTCTCGCTGCCTTCCGGCCCGTCCAGCGCCGGCAGCGGATGATCCTCGTCCGCCTCGGCCAGGTTGGCGGTAAAGACATCGCCCTTCATCGACAACAGGCGCCCATCCTCGCCCCAGGTGCCGAGCGCCTCGTGCTCCTCGACTTCCACGATCAGCTGGTCCGGCCATTCGCGCCGCACCTTGGCCCGCCTGACCCAGGGTACCGCTTCGAAGGCGGTGCGCACCTGTTCCAGGTTGGTCGTGAAAAAATTACCCTTGATGCGGCCCACCACGCCGGCGCGCAAGGTCAGCCTGTTCACATGCTTCAGTTCCATCCCATGCACGCTGTCGACCCGCACCGTGCGCAGGGTGAACATCGGCAGCTGCGACAACCACCACACGGCAGACGCGAGGCAGGCGATCACCACCACTGCCATCAGGCCGCTCGCGCTTGCGTTCAAAGCTCTTACGTCATGCCACATTACTGTATTAACCCTGGCCCTGGGCCATTTTCAAGCGTGCCGAACGCACAATCTCGACGCACAGGTCTTCATAACTGATGCCCAGCGCGCGCGCGCCCATGGGCACGAGCGAGTGAGTGGTCATCCCCGGCGAGGTATTGACCTCGATCAGGAACGGCTTGTTGTCGCTGGCGCGCAGCAGCACGTCGACCCTGCCCCAGCCTTCGCAATCGACGGCGCGGTAGGCTTCCACCGCCAGGCGCGCCACTTCCGCGCTGGTCGCTTCGTCCAGCTCGGCCGGGCAAACATACTTGGTGTCGTCGGTGAAGTACTTGTTCTGGTAATCGTAATTGCCGTCCGGGGCCACGATTTCGACGATCGGCAGCGCACGCGCTTGTACCCCGCGCCCGAGCACCGCGACCGTCAGTTCGCGCCCGGTGACGAATTCCTCGGCCAGCACCACTTCGTCGAAGCCGGCCGCCACTTCATAGGCGGCCTTGAAGTCGGCGGCGGCGCGCACCTTGGTGATGCCCACGCTCGAACCTTCATGCGGCGGCTTGACGATCAGCGGCAGGCCAAGCTGCTGCACCACCTGCGCCAGGTCGGTATCGGCGGCCAGCGTGGCGTAGCGCGGGGTCGGCAGGCCGCGCATCAGCCAGATCATCTTGGTGTAGATCTTGTCCATGGCGATCGCGCACGCCATCACGCCGCTGCCGGTGTAGGGAATGCCGAGCTGCTCGAGCGCACCCTGCAGGGTGCCGTCTTCGCCGTAGCGGCCGTGCAGCGCGATGAACACGCGGTCGAATTCCTCGGCCGCCAGCTCGGTGATGCTGCGCACGCCGGTGTCGAACGGATGGGCGTCGATGCCCTTGCTGCGCAGCGCCGCGAGCACGCCGGTGCCGGACATGATCGACACGTCGCGTTCGGCCGAGCGGCCGCCGAACAGCACGCCGACCTTGCCCAGTGCGGCGGCGTCGCCGGAATTAAATGCACTCATCTTCAAGCCTCCACAGGGGTAACCAGTTTATTCGGAATGCCGCTGATCGAGCCGGCGCCCATGGTGATGACAACGTCACCGTCGCGCACCACGTTCATGATGGCGGCCGGCATGTCGGCGATCGCCTCGACAAAAATCGGCTCGATCTTCCCGCCCACGCGAAGCGCATGCGCCAGCGCACGGCCATCGGCGGCCACCACGTGCGCTTCGCCGGCGGCATACACTTCGGCCAGCAGCAGCACGTCGGGCGTGGCCAGCACCTTGACGAAGTCTTCAAACAGGTCGCGCGTGCGCGAATAGCGATGCGGCTGGAACGCCAGCACCAGGCGCCGGCCCGGGTAGGCGCCGCGCGCGGCGGCCAGGGTCACTTCCGTCTCGACCGGGTGGTGGCCGAAGTCGTCCACCAGGGCGAAGCTGCCGCCGCCAGGAATGGCAATGTCGCCGTAGCGCGTGAAGCGCCGGCCGACGCCGTGGAACTCCGCCAGGCCCTGCTGGGTCGCACTGTCGTCGATGCCGATTTCGCGCGCGATGGCAATCGCCGAACAGGCATTCTGCACATTATGCATACCGGGCTGGTTGAGGATGAACTGTGTATCCGGATAGCCTTCCTGGACGACCGTGAAATGCATCTGCAGGCCGATGGCGCTGGCATTGACCGCGCGCACCTGGGCAGCTTCCGAAAAGCCGTAGGTGGTGATCGGCTTGGTCACGAACGGAATGATGTCGCGCACATGCTGATCGTCGATGCACAGCATCACGCGGCCATAGAACGGCAGGCGGTGCGTGAAGTGCACGAACGCCTGCTTGAGCTTTTCGAAATCGTGCTCGTAGGTTTCCATGTGATCGGCGTCGATATTGGTGATCACTTCGATCATCGGCGTCAGGTTCAGGAACGAGGCGTCCGATTCGTCGGCTTCGGCCACGATGTACTCGCCCGTGCCCAGCTTGGCGTTGGCGCCGGCGCTGTTGAGGCGTCCACCGATCACGAACGTCGGATCGAGCCCGCCCTGGGCCAGCACCGAGGCCACCAGGCTGGTGGTGGTGGTCTTGCCGTGGGTGCCGGCAATGGCGATGCCGCGCTTTAAGCGCATCAATTCACCGAGCATAATCGCGCGCGGCACAATGGGGATCTGCGCTGCGCGCGCCGCCACCACTTCCGGATTGTCTTCCTTGACCGCGGTCGAGGTGACCACGGCGTCGGCGCCGAGGATATTGTCGGCGGCGTGGCCGAGCATGACCTGCGCGCCCAGGCTGGCCAGGCGCTGGCTGGCCGCGTTGCTGCCCAGGTCCGAGCCGGACACGCTGTAGCCCAGATTGAGCAGCACTTCGGCGATGCCGCTCATGCCGCTGCCGCCGATGCCGACGAAGTGAATGTTCTTGATTTTATGTTTCATGTTCTTGTTTCAATTCTGTCTGTCGATCCTGCCAGTTGTTCGAGTACATCCGCGATTGCTTCATTGGCGTTGCGCTTGCCGACCGCCAGCGCGGCCACCGCCATGGCGCGGCAGGCGTCGCGGCTAAGGCCTTGCAGCAACTGCGCCACGCGCTGCGCGCTCAATTCCGTTTGCGGCAAATGGATTGCCGCCTTCTGTTTGTCCATCCACTGCGCGTTGTCGCGCTGGTGGCTGGTGGTGCTGGCCACGAACGGCACCAGTACGCTGGCCACGCCGGCGGCCGTCAGTTCCGACACGGTGATCGCGCCGGCGCGGCAGATCACCACGTCGGCCGCGGCGTAGGCGCCGGCCATGTCGTCGATGAAGTCGACCACGTCGGCCGTCACGCCGGCCCTGGCATACGATTCGCGCAGCGCATCGATATTCTTCTTGCCCGACTGGTGCGTCACGTACGGACGCTGCTCTTCGGGCAGCAGCGCCAGTGCGGCCGGCACGCTGTCGTTCAACACCTTGGCGCCCAGGCTGCCGCCGACCACCAGGATGCGCAGCGCGCCGCTGCGGCCCTCGAAGCGCTGCTGCGGCGCCGTCATGGCCAGGATTTTCTTACGCACCGGGTTGCCGGTGACGATGGCCTTGGCGGCGGCGCTGCCGAAATCGGCGGGAAAGCCGAACATCACCCTGCTGGCCAGGGGCGCGAGCGTCTTGTTCGACAACAGCAGCGCCGCGTCGGCATTGACCAGCGCCAGCGGCACGCCGGCCAAGCGCGCCATCATGCCGCCCGGGACGCACACGTAGCCGCCCATGCCGAGCACCACATCGGGCTTGCGCTGACGGATAAAGCGGCGGCAGGCCACGAAACTGGCGGCCATCTTGAACGCGCCCGTCACGCTGTGCTTCAGGCCCTTGCCGCGCATGCCCGAAAAATCGATGCTGTCGATGGCGATGCCGTTCTTTGGCACCAGGTCCTGCTCCATGCCGTGCGAGGTGCCGAGCCAGCTCACGTCCCAGCCGCGCTGGCGCATGGTCTGCGCGATCGCGATCCCCGGGAAGATATGCCCGCCGGTGCCGGCCGCCATGATCATCAAACGCTTCATGGCCGCCCACCTCTCATCAACACACGGTTTTCATAATCGATACGCAGCAAAATCGCCAGTCCGACGCAGTTAATCAGGACGCCCGAGCCGCCGTAACTCATCAACGGCAGGGTCAATCCCTTGGTCGGCAGGATGCCCAGGTTCACGCCCATATTGATGAACGTCTGCGCTCCGAGCCAGATGCCGATGCCTTTGGCGGCAAGACCGGCGAAGATCTGGTCGATGGCGATGGCCTGGCGGCCGATATCGAAGGCGCGCTTGACCAGCCAGTAAAACATGGCGATGACCACCAGCACGCCCACCAGGCCGAGTTCTTCGCCGATGACGGCCATCAGGAAATCGGTATGCGCTTCGGGCAGGTAATGCAGTTTTTCGACGCTGGCGCCCAGGCCCACGCCGAACCATTCGCCGCGCCCGAAGGCGATCAGCGAGTGGGTCAGCTGGTAAGCCTTGTCGAGCGCATTGCCTTCCTTCCAGGGGTCCAGGTAGGCGAAAATGCGCGCGCGCCGGAAAGGAGAAAAGAAGATGATGGCGCCGAAAATGGTCACCAGCAGCGCGCCGATGCCGCCGAACCAGACCGCGTTGATCCCGCCCAGGAACAGGATGCCCATGGCGATGCAGACGATCACGCCGAACGCGCCCAGGTCGGGTTCGAGCAGCAGCAGCAGGCCCACCAGGCCGATGGCGCCGGCCATGGGCAGGAAGCCCTTGGTCAGCTTGTGCATGTATTCCTGCTTGCGCACCGTGTAGTCGGCCGCGTACAGCACGGCCGCGATCTTCATCACTTCGGACGGCTGCAGCTTGAACAGTTTCAGGTCCAGCCAGCGCTGCGCGCCGTTGACCGAAAAGCCGATATGCGGCACCAGCACCAGCACCAGCAGCGCCAGGCTGCCGACGAACATGACGGACGCGTAGCGCTGCCAGAGCGCGATCCGGATGCGGAACACGAAGTACCCGGCCAGCATCGAGACCATGATGAAAATGGCCTGGCGCTGCAGGAAGTAGGTTGTCTTGTAGTTGGCGTACTTGGGCGAATCGGGCAGCGCGATCGAAGCCGAGTACACCATCACCATCCCGAACAGCATCAGCAGCACGGTGACCCAGACCAGCAGCTGGTCGTATTCCATCATTTTCGACGGGCGTGTGCGGTCCCCGGACAGAGCGTCCGAAGCCGAACCGGCGAATTTGAATGGAAACTGGAAGGCCATCAGAGATCCTGTCCTTTTTCCAGCGCCAGTTCGCGCACGGCGTCGACGAACACCTGGGCGCGCTGCACATAGCCGGTGAACATGTCGAAGCTGGCGCACGCGGGCGAAAGCAGCACGCAATCGCCAGCCTGCGCCAGGGCGGCCGCGCGCCGCACCGCTTCAGGCACGGTCGCGCAATCGATCAACTCAACGCCGGACGGCTCGATGGCCGCGCGCAGCAGCGGCGCGTCGCGCCCGATCAGGACCACCGCGCGCACGTACCGCGAGCACGGTTCGGCCAGCGGTGCGAACTCCTGGCCCTTGCCGTCGCCGCCGGCGATGAGCACGATCTTCTGCGACTCGCCGCCGAATGCCTTGCCCAGGCCGGTCAACGCGGCCACGGTAGCGCCCACGTTGGTGCCCTTGCTGTCGTCGTAGTAATCGATGGCGTCGATGGCGGCCACCAGTTCGACCCGGTGCGGCTCGCCCTGGTAGTCGCGCAGGCCGTGCAGCAGCGGCGCGAACGGCAGGCCGATGGCGCGGCACAGGGCCAGCGCGGCCAGCGCGTTGGTGGCGTTGTGCAGGCCGCGGATGCGCAGCGCGTCGACCGGCATCAGGCGGCTGATCGTGCACGGCACGACTTCGGCCGGTTCATTCTTCTTGCGCTTCTTCTCGCTCTCTTCGCCGGCCACGGCCACGGTCAGCCACAGCACGCCGCGTTCGTTGTGCAGGCCGAAGCTGTCGGCTTCTTTCGGTTCGCCCGTGCCGAAGGTGCACACGTCGGCGCCCGGCGCGGCCATGCGCGCGACCAGCGCGTCGTCGCGATTGAGCACGCGCACCGTCGATGGTCCGAAGATGCGTTCCTTGTCGGCGCCGTAGGCGGCCATGTCGCCATGCCAGTCCAGGTGATCCTGGGTGATGTTCAGTACCGTGGCGGCATCGGCGCGCAGGCTGAAGGTCGAATGCAGCTGGAAGCTCGACAGCTCCAGGATCCAGGCTTGCGGCAGCAGGGTCTGATCGAACACTTCGTCCGCGCCCTCGGCCTGATCGAGCATTTCGCGCAGCACGTCGAGCGCCGCCGGGCTGATATTGCCGGCCACGCGGGTCGACAGGCCGGCGCGCTGGCACAGCAAACCGGTCAGGCTGGTGACGGTGGTCTTGCCGTTGGTGCCGGTAATGGCGATGACTTTCGGCGCATAGGCGCGTTCTTCCTTGAGCGCGGCCAGGCCCTGGGCAAACAGTTCGATCTCGCCCCACACCGGAATGGCGCGCGTGGCGGCGGCCGGCACGATGGCGGCCAGTTCGCGCGCGGGCGCCAGGCCCGGGCTGACGGCGACGAAGTCGATGGTGTCGAGCAGGGTCTCGCTAAATTCCGCATCGAGTCCGCCGCCGATGAATTCGGCGCCCGGCAACGCGTCGCGCAGCGCCTGCAGGCGTTGCGGCGCTTCGCGCGTGTCGGCCACGCGCACGCGCGCGCCGCAGCGCGCCAGCCACTGGGCCATCGCCAGGCCGGATTCGCCCAGTCCGAGGACCAGGGCGTGCTTGCCGGCGTATTGTTCGAGGTGGTTCATCAGCGCAGCTTCAGGGTGGACAGGCCGACCAGCACCAGCATCATCGTGATAATCCAGAAACGCACGACGACCTGGGTCTCTTTCCAGCCTTTTTGTTCAAAGTGGTGGTGCAAGGGCGCCATCAGGAAAACGCGGCGCCCGGTGCCGTAACGCTTCTTGGTGTACTTGAACCAGCTGACCTGGATGATCACCGAGACCGTTTCGGCCACGAACACGCCGCCCATGATGAACAGGACGATTTCCTGGCGCACGATCACGGCGATGGTGCCGAGCGCGCCGCCCAGCGCCAGCGCGCCGACGTCGCCCATGAACATCTGGGCCGGATGCGCGTTATACCAGAGGAAGGCCAGGCCCGCGCCGGCCATCGCACCGCAGAAGATCAGCAGTTCGCCCGCGCCCGGAATGTGCGGAATCAGCAGGTATTTCGAGTAGGTGGCGCTGCCGGTCAGGTAGGCGAACAGGCCCAGGGCCGAGCCGACCATCACGGTCGGCATGATCGCCAGGCCATCGAGGCCGTCGGTGAAGTTGACCGCGTTGCTGGTGCCGACGATGACGCAGTAGGTCAGCGCGATGAAGCCCCACACGCCGAGCGGATAGCTGATGGTTTTCACGAACGGCACGATCAGGTCGGCCTTGGGCGGCAGGTCGAGCGAAAAGCCGGACTGCACCCACGCATAGAACAGGTCCCAGACCTTGCCCGGGGTCGGCGCCGACACCGAGAACGCCAGGTACAGCGACGCGGCGATGCCGATCAGGGACATCCAGAAGTATTTTTCGCCCGAGCGCATGCCTTCCGGATCCTGGTACACCACCTTGCGGTAGTCGTCGGCCCAGCCGATGGCGCCGAAACCGAGGGTCACGACCAGCACCGGCCACACCAGGCGGTTCGACAGGTCGCACCACAGCAGGGTCGACACGCCAATGGCGATCAGGATCAGCACACCGCCCATGGTCGGCGTGCCGTGTTTTTTCAGGTGCGTCTGCGGACCGTCCTGGCGCACTGCCTGGCCGACCTTGAGCGAGGTAAGTTTGCGGATCACGGCGGGACCGGCGACAAGGCCGATCAGCACCGCCGTGATTGTGGCGAACACCGCACGAAACGTGATGAAGTTGAAGATTCGCAGAGGACCGAGTTGGTCCTGGAACATTTGTGCGAGCCAGAGCAGCATGTTAGTGGGCTTCCTTACTTGTGTTGATTGATCCGACCAGATGCTGGACGACCCGTTCCATCTTCATGAAACGCGAGCCCTTCACCAGTACAGTTGCGTCAGATGTGCTGCCCAATTGAGTATCGAGTGCTGCCAATAATTCGTCGAACTGCGTGTAATGCCGTGCGCCCGCGGCGGCCATGTGGCGCGTCAGTTCGCCGGTGACGAGCACCGTGTCGATGCCGCGCGCCGCCGCGTAGGCGCCGATTTCTTCGTGAAACTCGCGCCCCTGCGTGCCCACTTCGCCCATGTCGCCCAGTACCAGGATGCGCGGCGCGTGCGCCTGCGCCAGCACGTCGATGGCGGCGCGCACCGAATCCGGATTGGCGTTGTAGGTGTCGTCGATGACGGTGGCGCCGCCGGTAGCCTGTTTGCGCTGCAGGCGGCCGCTCACCGGTTCGAACGCGGCCAGGCCGCGCGCGACGATGTCGGGATTGACGCCGGCGGCCATGGTGCAGGCGATCGCGGCGAGCGCATTGCGCACATTGTGCAGCCCGGCCGCGGCCAGCCTGACGACGAACATGCGCAGCGCAGTGCCGTCAAGGCGCACGGTCACATCGAGTTCGCTGCCGAAATCGGCGACGCGGTGCACGCAGCTCACGTTCGATGCGGCGTCAAGGCCGAAGGTGACCGTGCGGCGGCCGGCGGCGATGCCCTGCCACAGCGGCGTGTACTCGTCGTCGCCCGGGAACACGGCCACGCCGTCTTGCGCCAGGCCGGCCAGCACGGCCCCGTTTTCGCGCGCGACCGCTTCGACCGTGTGCATGAATTCCTGGTGCTCGCGCTGGGCGTTGTTGACCAGGCCAATGGTCGGCGCGGCGATGGCGGTGAGGCGCGCGATTTCGCCCGGGTGGTTCATCCCCAGCTCGACCACGGCTGCCTTGTGCGCGGCGGTCAGGCGCATGAGCGTGAGCGGCACGCCGATTTCGTTATTCAGGTTGCCGCGCGTGGCCAGGCGCGTCTCGTCGGACAGGCCGGCCGCCAGGATCGCGGCGATCATTTCCTTGACGGTGGTCTTGCCGTTGCTGCCGGTGACGCCGATCACGGGAATGGCGTATTGCGCGCGCCAGTGATGGGCGATGCGGCCCAATGCGGCCAGTGTGTCGGGCACCACGATGGCCGGAAGCGTCCAGCCCTCCGGCAAACTCTCCACCACCACCGCGGCGGCGCCGCTGGCGGCCACCTGCTCCAGGAAATCGTGGGCATCGAAGGTCTCGCCGCGCAGGGCGACAAACAGCGCGCCGGCGCCGGCGCTGCGGCTGTCGGTCGAGACGCTCTCGAAGGAAGCGTCGGCCGTCATGCGCGCGCCGGGAATGGCCGCGACCAGTTGTGCGAGCGAGCCGCGCATCAGTTAGTCCTCATCATGGTCACGCGCGCGGCCAGCGCCAGCGCGGCGTGGTCGGCGTCGGAAAACGGCATCTTGCGGCCCTTGATTTCCTGGTACGGCTCGTGGCCTTTACCGGCCAGCAGGATCACATCCGGCTTGGCCGCGTGCTTGATGGCCGACAGGATCGCGGCGGCGCGGTCTTCGATCGCCTGGAAGCGCGATGTCGGATGGGCCGCATCCATGCCCGCGACGATCTGGGCGATGATGGCGGCCGGTTCTTCGCTGCGCGGATTGTCGCTGGTGACCAGCACGTGTTCGGCGATCTGCGCGATGGCGCCCATTTGCGGGCGCTTGCCCGGATCGCGGTCGCCGCCGCAGCCGAACACGCACCACAGCTGGCCGCCGCGTTCGTGCGCGACCTGGCGCAGCGCGCCCAGCGTCTGCTCGAGCGCGTCCGGCGTGTGGGCATAATCGATGACCACCATCGGCGCGTCCTGGCCGCCGATCTGCTGCATGCGGCCAGGGGCCGGAGTCAGTGCTTCGATGGCGTCGAGCGCAGGGCGCAGGACCACGCCCTTGGCCAGCAGCGCGCCCAGTACCGCCAGCGCGTTGCTGATGTTGAAGTGGCCCACCAGGCGCGTCTTGACCTGGGCGCTGCCGAGCGGCGAATCGAGATGGAATTCGGTGCCCGCATGGCGGCTGCGGAACTGCGAGGCGCGCAGCATGGTGACGCCGGCGATGTCGGGCTGGGCCGCAACGCCGCGCAGAGTGTAGCCAGTCACGGAAGGTGCGCCGCCAGGCTGGGAAATCAATTGGTTGACCAGGCGCTGTCCAGCCGGGTCGTCGAGGTTAAGCACTGCTGTTTTCAATCCTGGCCACGCGAACAGCTTGGCCTTCGCCGCTTCGTAGCATTCCATGGTGCCGTGATAATCGAGGTGGTCGCGCGTCAGGTTGGTAAACAGCGCAACGTCAAAATGCATGCCCAGGGTACGGCCTTGCCCGAGCCCGATGGAGCTTACCTCAATCGCGAGCGCGGTGGCGCCCGCGTCGCGCACGGCAGCGAGTTTTTCGGCCAGCAGCACCGCGTCCGGGGTGGTGTAGCCGGTGACGTCGTACTCGACCTCGCCGCGGCCGTTGAACAGGCCCACGCCCAGGGTGCCGATGACGGCGGCGGTCTGGCCCAGGCGCGCAAAGGCCTGGCCGAGCCAGACCGCGCACGAGGTCTTGCCGTTGGTGCCGGTCACGCCGACGGTGAACATGGCGGAGTCGGGCATCTGGTAGCAAGCGTGGGCGATCGGACCGGCGTTCGCCTTCAGGTCGGCCACGGCCAGGTGCGGCACGTTCCAGGCCGGGGTCCAGGCGAAATCGTGCTCGTCGTAGACAACGGCGGCGGCACCCTGCGCGATGGCCTTGCCGATGTAGGCACGGCCGTCGGCGGCATCGCCCGGATAGGCGAAAAACACATCACCCGCCTTGACGCGGCGCGAGTCGGAGACCACCCTGGCGCCCGGCGCCGCCTGGGCGATCCAGGCGCAGATTTCCTGTGGATTCATAGGCAGCATTACATGACCTCCCCGGAGCCATCGTACGGCGCGACGATTTCGGTCACGTCCGAATCGGGCGGAATATTAAGCGCGCGCAGCGCGTTGGCGGCCAGCGCGGCGAAAGTGGGCGCCGCCACGATGCCGCCGAAGTGGCCGAGCGCGGTCGGTTCGTCGATCATGACGGCGATGATGAAGCGCGGATTCGACATCGGCACCATGCCCACGAAACTGCCGATGTACTTGCGCGGCATCGCGTACTTGCCGTTTTCGACCTTATAGGCGGTGCCGGTCTTGCCGCCCACGCGGTAGCCGGCGATCTGCGCCTGCTTGGCGGTACCGTGCTGGCCCGAGACCGCGCGTTCGAGCATCTCGCGCATGTCGCGCGCGGTTTTCGGCTTGATGATCTGGCGCCCAACTGGCAGCTCGGTCACCTTCTGGAACGACAGCGGAATGGTGTCGCCATCGCGGGCGAACATCATGTAGCCGCGCGCCAGCTGCAGCAGCGAGACCGAGATGCCGTTCCCGTAGCTCATGGTGGCCTGTTCGACCGGACGCCACGATTTGTACGGACGCACGCGCCCCGCCACCGCGCCGGGAAAACCGAACTTGGGCTGCTGGCCGAAACCGACTTCGGTAAACATCTCCCACATTTCGCGCGGCGGCATGGAGAGCGCAATCTTGGAGGTGCCGATATTGGACGACATTTCGATGATTTCGGCGACCGAGATCACGCCGTGCGGCTTGGTGTCGGAAATCGGCGCGCCGTTGATCACCAGGCGTCCGGCGCCGGTATCGATGCGGGTGTTGGGCGTGACGCGCCCGGTGTCGAGCGCCAGCGCCACGGTGAATGGCTTGAGGGTCGATCCCGGCTCGAAAGTGTCGGTGATGACGCGGTTGCGCAGCTGCGCGCCGGTCAGTCCCTTGCGGTCGTTCGGGTCGTACGTCGGCCAGTTGGCCAGCGCCAGCACTTCGCCGGTTTTCACGTCCAGCACCACGGCGGCGCCGGCCTTGGCCTTGAACTTGGCCACGGCTTCCTTCACCTGCGTGAAGGCGATGTACTGCAGCTTGCTGTCGACCGACAGGGTCAGGTCGCGGCCGTCGTGCGGCTCTTTCGACAAGCCCACGTCTTCGACGATCTGGCCGAGGCGGTCCTTGATCACGCGGCGGCTGCCGGTGGTGCCGACGAGGGTCTTTTGCTGCGCCAGTTCCATGCTTTCCTGGCCGGCGTCTTCGACGTTGGTGAACCCGACCAGGTGGGTCGCGATTTCGCCCTGCGGGTAGAAGCGCTTGTATTCCTTGCGCGTGTCCAGGCCCTTGATGTCCAGTTTGGCGATCTGGTCGATCACCGGCATTTCCACCTGGCGCTTGAGGTAGACGAAGGTGCGGTCGGAATCGAGTTTTTTGCGCAGCTCGGCGTCGCTCATCTTGAGCAGCGCGGCCAGGGCGCGCAGTTTTTCCGGCGGCGAGGCCAGCACGTCTTCGGGGATGGCCCATACCGCCTTGACCGGCACCGAGGATGCCAGCACCTGGCCGTTGCGGTCGAGGATGCGCCCGCGCGTGGCGGGCAGTTCGATGGTGCGCTCGTAGCGCTGCTTGCCGTAGCTGATCAGGACCTCGTCGGTCACGGTTTGCAGCCACACGGCACGGCCGGCCAGCGCGACAAAGGCCGCGAACAGCACGAACAGCACGACGCGCGAACGCCAGGTCGGCAGGCTGACCGCCAGGACCGGGCTTTTCGAGAACGATACGCCTTTCGAGGCCGCTACTCGCGCGCCTGCCGCACCATTGCTACCGCGTTTCATTGCGCCCCTTCCGTCAGGTACTGCGTACGCGCCGGGGTCAGCGGCGTCATGTCGAGCTTGTCGCGCGCGATCTGTTCGATGCGCGCGTTGGTGCCCAGGGTCGACTGGTCCAGCTGCAGCTGCGACCAGTCGATGTCGAGCTGGCGCGCCTGCTGTTCCAGCTTGCCCAGTTCGATGAACAGGTTACGCGCCTGGTACTGGGCATTGACCAGCGACAGGGCGCAGCCGACCAGCAGCGCGGCCAGCACGATGTTGATCTTGCCGTTCACGGCGCGCTCCGGGCGGGCAGGCGTTCGGCTACCCGCATCACGGCCGAACGGGCGCGCGGATTGCCGTCGATTTCCAGGTCGGACGGCTTCATCTTGGTTACCAGCTTCATCAGCGGCTGCGGCAGGTCGACCGCGCGGATCGGCAGGCGGCGGTCGGGCTGCTCGACCTTGACCTTGCTCGCCAGGAACTGCTTGACCATGCGGTCTTCCAGCGAGTGGAAGCTGATCACGGCCATGCGCGCGCCGGGCGCGAGCATGGCGTAGGCGGCGCTCAAGCCTGTTTCAAGGTCTTCAAGCTCTTTATTGATGAAAATCCGGATAGCCTGAAAGGTCCGGGTGGCCGGATCCTTGCCCTTCTCCCGAGTTTTGACCGCGTTTGCCACGATGCCGGCAAGCTGTCGTGTGCTTGAAATTGGTTCGACTGCCCGGCGAGCAACAATCGCCTTTGCAATCTGAAAAGCAAACCGTTCTTCCCCATAATCGCGAATGACCCTTTCCAATTGTTGTTCTGTCTCGCTGGCCAGCCATGCGGCGGCGGAAACGCCGCGCGTGGTGTCCATGCGCATGTCGAGCGGACCATCGTTGCGGAAACTGAAACCGCGCGCGGCGTCGTCCACCTGCGGCGAGGAAATACCCAAGTCGAGCAGGATGCCGTCGACCTGCGCCACGCCGCGCGCGGCCAGCGCCTGCTGCATGGTGGCGAAACTGTCGTGCACGATCTCGAAGCGCGGGTCGTCGATCTGTCCCGCCGTGGCGATGGCCTGCAAATCCTTGTCGAAGGCAAACAGGCGCCCTTTCGGGCCCAGGCGCGACAGGATCAGGCGGCTGTGTCCACCGCGACCGAAGGTCCCGTCTATATAAGTGCCATCGGCACGCGCACCCGTCAGATCGAGCGCATCGACCGCTTCGTCCAGCAACACCGTCCGGTGCTGAAATTCCGGCACCGCCACCACGTTCATCATCGGCGCGCCTTAGAAAGAAAAATTAGATAACACATCGGGCATGCCACCGGCGACGGCGGCTTGCTCGTCTTCGGCCAGCTTGGCGGCATCCCAGATCTCGAAATGGCTGCCCATGCCCAGCAGCATGACTTCGCGGGTCAGGCCGACGGCACTGCGCAGCTCGGGGGAAATGAGGATGCGGCCGGCGGAGTCGAGCTCGACATCGCAAGCGTTGCCGAGGAAAATACGCTGCCACGCGCGGGCCGACATCGGCCAGGCGGCAATTTGCTCGCGGTGCGATTCCCACACCGGACGCGGAAAAAACAGCAGGCACCCGTGCGGGTGGCGGGTAAGCGTGAGGCGGCCTTCGCACTGGACTGCGAGTGCGTCGCGATGCTTGGCGGGAATGGACATCCTGCCTTTCGCATCGAGATTGATTGCGGACGCGCCTTGAAACACGAGTTACCTACTTGGAAAAGTTATTATGAAGTCGGTGTTTTGGCGCCAGGAGCATCATTTTTCTCCCACAAAACTACACTTTTTCACACAGTTGCCCACTTTAGATGAAGCCATCTGGACGGTCAAGCGCTTTCAATCGTGCTAAAAGGGAATTTTGTTAATGAAGTCAAGGACTTAGCGCATTACCTTGAAGGATCTTCAAAGTAAAATATGTCGAAAAATTAGAGACTTAGACAAGACACTGAATGTTCAACCTCATCTATACACATGGGTTTGCGAGACACAACAAAGCTTAAAATAATTACATCTGCTTACTTTTACGCAACGGATGAGTGATTTGTCCGATACGCGGGCCGGACTGTGGTAGACAGGCTGCGCGGGAGGTAAAACGCGGCCTTGCGCGGCCCGGCTGGACGCGACGCGCGCTGACGCGGCCCCGCCTGGCCTGGCCCAAGTGGCGCGGCCTGACGTGGCCCGGCCTGACGTGGCCCGGCCTGACGTGGCGCGGCCTGACGTGGCGCGGCCTGACGTGGCCCGGCCTGACGTGGCGCGGCCTGACGTGGCCCGGCCTGACGTGGCCCGGCCTGACGTGGCCGGGCCTGACGTAATTACGCTGCTGCGCGAAAACGCGCTCAGTAGCGCAAGGATCGGAATATGCGGGAAATGATTGCAGCCTACCGCCACTGGGGTGCGCGCGCCCTGACAGCGGGCGCGGCATGATTGCGTCGGCGCATTGCGCGCCGGATGTTCAATGTGAAGCAGGCCGATAGGCCGGATTTTGTTACGGCGACTACCCTTGCAGGCATTCGCTATGACAGCCATTCCTCTAGGCGCCGAATTACTCCGGCGCTCAAGCTCCCTACCCGCACGCTCCGCGAGCCGCCTCAACGCGTGCCTATTTGGGATTGCTCCAGGTGGAGGTTACCGCGTTTCACCGTAACTTAATACGCTCGTCTCTGTGGCCCTATTCCTCGCCTTATACTCCCCGGCTTGCGCCGGTCGGCTTTCAGCGGACGGCCATTAACCGTCACCCTGCTCTATGGAGTCCGGACCTTCCTCCCGCCGACGCATTACGCGCCAGCCAGCGACTGTCTGGCCTGCTTCACCCCTCCATTGTACCGCGCCCCGCCCATCACGGCCAAGTTTCCGGCGATCATCGCGCCACTGATACCGATTTCGATATCAATCCTGTAAAAAATGTGATCGCAGCCGAGTTACCCACCGTACATACATACAATTACAATATCGAAAATTTATAAAAAGGAAACAAATGAAATTATTGCCCCTCGTCGCACTGATCAGCACCACCCTGTTCGCCAGCGCCACCGCCCATGCTGCGGACTGGCCGGAAGGTTTCTCGAAATGCGCCGCCCAGGGCGGAACTTGTGACGTCGGCGCCAGCAAACGCAAGGTGTCATTCGGCATCAAAAACAAATGGGTCGTCAAATCGCTCAGCGGCAAAGTTGCCTGCACCGTCGCCACGTTCGGCAGCGATCCTTATCCGAGCCTCGACAAGAAATGCGCGCTAGGCCCGCTCGATGGCGGCACCACGCCGCCGACCACCCCGCCAACGACGCCGCCAACAACGCCGCCGACCACCCCGCCAGCGGACACCGATCCGGTGACGCAAGCAGCCCCGCCAACCGGATGGGCCAGCCACGGCACTGGCACCCGCGGCGGCGCGGCGGCGGCACAGAAGGATGTCTTCCTGGTCAGCACGCCATCGCAACTGCTGGCCGCACTCAAGACCGAGGGCGGCAAACCGGTGCAGATCAAGGTCTACGGCACCATCGACATGGCCGCCGACGGTCCGTTCAAGAGTGTCGCCGACCAGGGCGTGCGCAGCCTGATTTCGCTGCCGTCGAACAGCACCCTGATCGGCGTGGGTCCGAATGCGGGCATCGTCAACGGCCGCATCATGATCAAGGGCGTGGATAACGTCATCGTGCGCAACCTGACCATCGCCAACCCATGCGACATCGCCCCGGTATGGGACCCGAAAGATACCAGTACCGGCAACTGGAACTCGCGCTATGACGGCATGAACGTCGACAAGTCGACCCACGTCTGGATCGACCACAACACCTTCACCGATGCGCCGCGCACCGACGACCAGTTCCCGAAAGAGAATGGCAAACTCAAGCAATGCCACGATGGCTCGCTCGACATCAAGAACGGCGCCGACTACGTGACCGTGTCCAACAATGTGTTCAAGCTGCACGAGAAAAACACCCTGGTCGGCTCGTCCGACGACACCACCACCGACGATGGCCACCTGACGGTGACTTTCCACGGCAATCATTATCTGGACATCACCGGCCGTTCGCCGCGCGTGCGTTTCGGTAAGGTTCACATCTACAACAACTACTTCCAGGGCGACCGCGATGCCAAGCTGTACCCGCACAACTACAGCATCGGCGTGGGTTACAAGGCCAAGATCGTGTCGCAGCACAATGCCTTCGACGTCATCGGCGCCAAGGAATGCGGCGATGTGGTCCAAGCTTCGGGTTCGTCCAGCAAAACCGGTGCCATCGTCGACAGCGGCTCCCAGCTGAACGGCGCGGCACTGGGCATGGGCGGCGAAAGCTGCAAGTTCAGCAACGCGATCGGCTGGACCCTGCCGTACACCCCGGCCGTGATCGATGCGTCGAAAGTGCGCGAATCGGTCCTGCGTAACGCAGGCGCCGGCAAGCTCAGCGTCAGGTAATCCCCGCAATGCCGCGGCCCGCCCCCGGCCGCGGCGTTGTGAACATGAGCCTCGCGCGCTAGCGCGGCTGGGCCGGCGCAGCGCCGCCGGCCTCCCCCAGCTCAGACACCAGCACCCGGTCGATCCGGTGCCGGTCCATATCCACCACCTCGAAACGATAGCGTTCCCACACAAAACGGTCGGACGCAGCGGGCACATGCCCAAGTTGCTCCAGCACAAACCCGGCCAGGGTCTGATAGGCCCCGCTCGCTTCGCCGGGCAGCGCTGGGCCAATTGCGAGCAGCTCGCGCAGGCGCGCCAGCGGCAGGTCGCCATCGAGCAGCCAGCTGCCATCGTCGCGCCGCACGGCGTCCGGTTCGCGCGCCTCGTTCCCGGGCAGCACGCCGATCAGCGCCGCCATCAGGTCGTTCAGGGTGACCATGCCCTTGAGCTGGCCGTGCTCGTCGACCACCAGCGCCAGCTCGGCGTGCTGCTGGCGCAACTGTTCCAGCAAGCCGCGCGCGCTGACCGTGGCCGGCACCAGCAGCGCCGGATGCATGGCAGCGCCGATATCGATGGCGTCGAGCGCCCGCTGCCGGATCGCCTGGGCGAACAGCTCGCCCGCGTCGACCACCCCCAGCACGTGCGACGGGTCGCCGCGCACCACCGGAAAGCGGCTGAACGGGCTGGCCGCGATGCGCGCCAGGTTGTCGCCGCGGTCGCCATCGAGGTCGATCAGCTGCAGATCGGCGCGCGGGGTCATCAGCGCATCGAGACGCTGGTCGTCCAGGCGCAGGGCGCGCTCGGCGATGTCCGATTCGGTCTTGTCGAGCACGCCGGCGTCCGCGCTTTCCCTGAGCATGCCGCTGATTTCATCGGCGGTCGGGGCGCTGTCGGGCGCTCGTCCCATGCCCAGAACGCGCATGATCAGGTCGCTCAAGGCCGACAACAGGCGCACCAAGGGCGCCATCGCCCGCGACAGCGCGTGCAGGGGCGGCGCGATGACGGAGGCCACGAATTCGGGATACTGGATCGCGATGCGCTTGGGGACCAGCTCGCCGAGCAGGATCGAGACCAGCGTGATGCCGGCCACCACCACGGCCAGCGCCAGCGGACGTGCATACGGCGCCAGCACCGGCACCGCGGCCAGTTGCGGCGCCAGGCGTTCGGTCAGCGAGGCTTCGCCGAAGGCGCCGTTAAAGATGGAAATGACGGTAATGCCGATCTGGACCGTGGAGAGGAAGGCGCTGGGATCGTCGGCCAGCTGCATCGCCGCGCGCGCGCCGCCGCGCCCCTCCCCGGCCATTTTCTCGAGCCGCACCCGCTTGGCCGACACCAGCGCCAGCTCGGACATGGAAAACACGCCATTGAGCAAGATGAGGACGAGGATGATCAGCAATTCCATGGAAGGTAGCTTGCGCGGACGGTGAATCCATCCAAGTTAGCCCTGCCATATCGCCGGGGTTTGAGGCAGGCCAATGTCGCGCGCCCTTCGCCCGGGATAGTAATTCTGATATTTAATGTCGTAATTTCAAAAGCTTGCGAGAATCGGCTCGCATAGAATGGCGCATACTCAACCATCAAGGCAGAGACGACATGACGCACCCTTCCCGCAGTGGCGGCCAGATCCTGGTCGATGCGCTCAACATTCACGGCGTCGACACCGCCTTCGGGGTTCCCGGCGAAAGCTACCTCGATGTGCTCGACGCCCTGCACGATTCCGACATCCGTTTCATCATCAACCGCCAGGAAGGCGGCGCCGCGTTCATGGCCGAAGCCTACGGCAAGCTGACCGGCAAGCCCGGCATCTGCTTCGTCACGCGCGGCCCGGGCGCCACCAACGCCTCGATCGGCGTGCACACGGCCTACCAGGATTCGACCCCGATGATCCTGTTCATCGGCCAGGTCGGCAACGATTTCATCGACCGCGAAGCGTTCCAGGAGATCGACTACCGCCGCATGTACGGCCAGATGGCCAAGTGGGTCACCCAGATCGACCGCGCCGACCGCATTCCGGAATACATTGCGCGCGCCTTCCAGGTCGCCACCAGCGGCCGACCGGGTCCGGTGGTGCTGGCGCTGCCGGAAGACATGCTGATCGACACCGCCAGCGTGGCCGACACGCGCCGCTACCAGCCGGTGCAGGCGTCGCCGTCAAGCGAGCAGATCGCCTCCCTGCGCGAGATGCTGGCCGGGGCCAAAAGTCCGGTCGTGCTGCTTGGCGGCGCCAGCTGGAACGCCCAGGCCTGCGCCGACCTGCAACGCTTCGCCGCAGCCAACGCCCTGCCGGTCGGCTGCACCTTCCGCTTCCAGGACCTGCTCGACAACGCCCACCCCAACTATATAGGTGACGTAGGCATCGGCATCAATCCGAAACTGGCCGCGCGCGTGAAAAACGCCGACCTGGTGATCGCCATCGGCCCGCGCCTGGGCGAAATGACGACCGGCGGCTACACCCTGCTGGCCTCGCCTGTCCCGGCCCAGCGCCTGGTGCATTTCCATGCCGACGCCGAGGAACTGGGCAGCGTCTACCAGGCCGATCTGATGATCAACAGCGGCGCCGCGCAAGCCTGCGCCATGCTGGCCGCGATGGAACCGGTCGATGCGTCCGCCTGGCGCGCCAGCGTGGCCGAGGCGAAAGCCGAGCTGGCCGCCTACCAGGAACAGCCGCCGATCTTCAAGGATGGCAAGGCTCCGCTCGACCTGTGGCAAGTGGTGCAGGAATTGATGGCGCAAGTGCCGCGC
Source organism: Massilia pseudoviolaceinigra (assembly GCF_030846505.1). Classification (NCBI taxonomy): domain Bacteria; kingdom Pseudomonadati; phylum Pseudomonadota; class Betaproteobacteria; order Burkholderiales; family Oxalobacteraceae; genus Massilia; species Massilia pseudoviolaceinigra. The sequence goes on from NZ_JAVCWL010000022.1 coordinate 71,773, forward strand.
GATACCATCATCACCAATGGCGCCGGTAATTACGCATCATGGGCGCACCGCTTTTACCGCTATGGCGGCATGCGTACCCAGCTGGCGCCGACGAATGGCGCGATGGGTTACAGCGTTCCATCGGGAATAGCCGCAAAGATTGTCGATCCGACACGTACTGTGGTGACCTTTGCCGGCGATGGCGAATTCATGATGAACGGCCAGGAGCTGGCCACGGCGGTGCAATACAAAGCCGGCGTGATTATCATCGTCTTTAATAATGGCATGTTCGGCACCATCCGCATGCACCAGGAGCGCGATTATCCGGGCCGGGTGTCGGGCACCAGCTTGCATAACCCGGACTTTGCCGAACTGGCCAAGGCTTACGGCGCCCATGGCGAGGTGGTCAATGCGACAGCGGAGTTTGGCCCGGCCCTGGCACGCGCGCTGGCGCACACGCGCGACAAGTCGCTGCCGGCGGTGATCGAACTGCGCTACGACGGGAATTTGATTACGCCGAATGCGACGCTGGAAACCATCAGGAAGACGGCTGAAGCTGCAAAGGCCGCCAAGTAAGGGAAGGTTAGCCCGCTAACGATACCAGTGGTATCGTTAGCGAGCACAAGAAGGAGCGCATGCCGGACAGGCCATGCGCTTTGTCTTGAAAATCGGGAAAGAACGAGTTACTGCGGACTGAGCAGCTGCGCTTGCGGCAGCAGTTCAAGACCAAGCTCGGCTGGCATAGGCAGCGGCCGGTCGTAGGCGCTTGGCGCTTCGGTCACGGGCGCCGTAAAGAAACAAGCCACCGTGGCGATAAACGCCAATCCGATGACGTTGCGTATCCACATCGACCCCGCCACATGAATCGTCTCCGGCGAAATCAACAAGCTGAAATTGTCTGGGCTTTTCACACTGCCTCCTGTCATCGTTTTGTAATAATTTATACCCTTTTCCGATAAAAGCATAGCGAATCTTGAGTCGGATTGATGCATATGTGTGCCACTTCATACAGCCTAATTATTTGTCGCACGTTTGAGCCAGCGCATGACGTTTCCTATTAATGGCAGCTTTTCATATAACTCCTCGGCGGCATCCCAATAATCGCGATGTGTCATTACAGCCCCGCCCGCATCGAAGCGGATCCGGGTAGCGCCGCGGATGCATTGCGGCGCTTTGGAAAAGCGCTTCATCCGGAACAGAAACTCCCATGTCAGGAAGGCGTCGTCGCCCTGCAGCACGGTCGACGTCACCACGAAGCGCGGCTGCTCGACCTGTGCGAACATGTGCACGAAAATGTCGATGATCGGCTCAATTCCGCACACCTCATTGAACGGGTCCTTGAACTGCGCATCGGGCGCGTAAATCCGCGTCAGCTGCGCACGCATCGAGGCGCGCTCGATATTCTCGTAGAAGTGCACCAGCCGTGCCAGTTCAGGCGCGCGGTTCATAACCCCGTCACCTTGTGAATCAGCCAGAAATACAGGCGATACGGCAGCAGCCGCGCCAGGCGCATGCTGTTGGTGAAGCGCTTGGGGAAATGAATGTGGAAGTCCCCGCGCTCGATCCCCTCCACCATCGCATACGCGGCATCGGCGGCGCTCATCAGGGCCGGCATCTTGAAGTCGTTCTTCGCCGTCAGGGGCGTGTCGACGAAGCCCGGATTGATCTGGTACACCGCGATCCCGCGCGCACGCAAATCGAGGTACAGCGACTCGAACAGATTGATCAGCGCCGCCTTGGTCGGCCCGTACACCAGCGCCTTGGGCAGCCCGCCGTAGCCAGCCACCGACGCCACAATGCCGATTCCGCCCGCGCCCTGCTTGATCAGCAGCGGCAGCGCCACGTCGAGGCAATTGAAAGCGCCGCGCAGGTTCAGGTCGATCATCCGGTTGGCCGCCGCCAGGTCGATCGCATCGGCCCGCATTTCGTTGTAGCCGCCGGCCGCGATCAGCACCAGGTCGATGCCGCCCCACGCGGCCACGATGCGCTGGCAGGCCGCGTCGACGCTGGCACGGTCGGTCACGTCCAGCGCCAGCGCCAGCGCGTGCGGCTTGCCCGCCACCGTCAGTTCCAGCTTGTCGGCGCTGCGCGCGGAAAACGCCACGCGCGCACCCAGGTCGAGCAGCAGGTGCGCGGCCGCTTCGCCGATGCCGGTCGATGCGCCGATCATCCACACGCGCCGCCCGCGCCACTCTTTGATGCGCGGATTCATTGCGGCGCCACGCCCGTGGCGGGACGCTTGCTGAACGACAGGGTCACGCTGCCCAGGTTCACGCCGAACTTGCTCATCGCCGTGCGGTTCAGCATGACCTTGTCGTCGATCAGGAACATCCAGTCGTCCATGTCCATGTTGATCACCTTGCCGTCGACCGGCAGCGCCAGCACATACTGCCAGCGCAGCGCATTGCCCGACACCGTGCCGCGCGCGGTGCCGACGACGTCCGCCGCCGTGGCCGTGAAGGTTCCCGGCCCGGTTTTGGTCAGCGTCCAGACGCGCTTCTGGCGCGTGCCATCGGAGTACACGAAATCTTCATCGAGCACGCCCGTGTCGCCATTCCACTGGCAGCGCATCACCACCACGAAGCGTTTGATGACTTCACCGGAGCGGTCCTGGAACATGCCGTGCGCGTCCAGCGTGCCGTTGAAATACCGGGTGATGTCGAGGCTCGGCGACTGTTTCGCGTAGGTTTCGGGGGTGGGCGTGCTGCAGCCGGCGATGGCCAGCGCCAGGGCGCCGGCGGCGAAAATTTTTGAGAGTGTCATCGTTCAATCCTTTATAAGTTAACAGTGGCGCAGGGGCGCGCGCCACAACATGGCGGCGGCCAGCAATTTAAGTGCGCACGGCAGCAGCGCGTAGGCGGCCGCCAGCGCGGTGGTTCCGCCCCCGGCGCCGGGCACGTAGCCGAGCCACGCCAGCAGCGGCAAGGCGATGCCGGCGGCCAGCGCCAGCGTCATTTGCACGCCCCAGTTCCATACGCCGAAGTAGGCCGCTTCGCGCCCGCCGGCATGCCCGGCCGCGCCGATCACGCCGGCCAGCAGCGCCGGCGGCAGCGCCAGGTCGGCGCCCAGCGCCAGTCCGGACAACAGGCAGATCACGCCGAAGGCGATGCCCGACCCTGCGCCCAGCCCGAACGCCCAGACGAAAACGGCGGCCGCCAGCAGCATGCCGGCGGCCCAGGCGCGCGCCTCGCCGAAACGGGCGGCGGCGCCGATCCACAGCGGCATGGAGGCCGCCGCCGCGCCGAAGTACACAATCAGGAACAGGCCGGACATGGCGCCCAGCTGCAGCCGGTCGGCCGCAAAGAACAGGAACAGCGTGGCCGGAATCGCGGATGCGATGCCGTTGACGATCAGGACCGCGAACAGGGCCCGGAACGGCGCCTCCCGAAACGGCGCCGTCATGGCGCGCCAGCCGGGCCGCGCCGCGGGTGCCCCGCCGATGGTCGGACGCGCGGCCCTGGCCAGCAGCAACGCGCCGCCCACGGCCAGGGCGACGGCGAAGGCCACGCTCAGGGCGCCGTAGCCCGCCTGGCCCGTCACCGCCGCCGCCAGCACCACGCCCACCAGGCCGCAGGCTTCGCGCACGCCAGTCACGCGCGCGCGCTCAAGCGGGGCCTGGGTCAGCGCCGCGCCCCAGCTCTGGTGCGCAATGGTGGCGATGCTGAAACCGACGTACACCAGCATCAGCGCGCCGAGAAACCAGGCCATGGTCGCCAGGCTTCCCAGTGGCGGCGGGTGGAACAGCGCGACGAAGCCGGCCAGCAGTACCGGCAGCGACAGCGCCACATAGCGCGCGTAGGCGCCCTGCCCGCGCTCGATCCACCACCCGAGCAGCGGATCGATGAAGGCGGCGGCCACGCGCGCGGTCAGCAGCACGGCGCCGATCAGCGCCAGCGACAGCCCGGCGCGTCCGGCGTAGAACTGGGGCAGGTAAACATAGATCGGCAGCGCGACCATCGCCAGCGGCAGGCCGAACAGGCCGTACGACAGCAGCATCGGCAGCGACAGCCGGCTCATCGCGCGCCAGCGTGTTTGAGCAGCGCGGCCCGCAGCGAGCGTGCGCTGGTGGCCGGGTCGAGCCAGATGCCGAAAAAGGCGCGCGCGAACTCCGGGTCGGGCACCGAGGCCAGCGCCTTGCCATCGAGGTAAAAACGCGCGCCCCCACCGGGCACGAACACCCCGCTGATGCGGGTGCCTTCTTTCACATCGGGGAAGATGGTCTTCATCTTGTCCAGCCACTGGGCGCGCTGGACCGCGCTACCGGCGCCGATTTTTTCCATCTGGTCGGCGCTGGCCTCGGCGATCTTGACGCCATCGAGCTTGCGCGCATAGCGCAGCTCCAGCGCGAACGGCAGGTCGGTGCGGTAGCCTTTGTCGCCCACCCACAGTTCGGCTTCATAGATCGCCAGCCCGAACCAGGTGTAGGTGCCCTTGCCTGCCAGGCGCGCCTGCGACAGGTTTTCTTCGATGTGGGCCGGGGCGGCGCCGGCTGCCCCGAAGGCCGGCATCGACAGCAGCGCGAACACTGACAACAGCATGCGGCGCCGCATCTCAGGCTTTCGTCAGGGTGAAGTGCATGACGTCGGTATTCTTTTCGCGGAACGCGGCCTCGCAGTAGCACAGGTAAAACTCCCAGGTGCGGATGAAGCGCTCGTCGAAGCCCTGCGCGCGTACCTCGTCCAGGCGCGCGTGGAACGCCTTGCGCCATTCGACCAGGGTGTCGGCGTAATCGATGCCGAAGCGGTGCTGGTGCGTCACCGTGAGGCCGTATTCAAAAGCCATGCGTTCGAACACCGATGGCGACGGCAGCATCCCGCCCGGGAAAATGAACTGCTGGATGAAGTCCGTGCCCTTGCGATAGCGCTCGAACAATTCGTCGGCGATGACGATGGTCTGGATGCAGGCGCGCCCGCCCGATTTGAGGTTGCGCGCGATGCACTCGAAGTAGCTGGGCCAGTAGCTCTCGCCCACCGCCTCGAACATCTCGATCGAGGCAATCGCATCGTACTGGCCGGCGCTGTCGCGGTAGTCGCACAGGCGCAGGTCGGTCTGGTCGAGCAGGCCGGCTTGTTCCAGGCGGTTCTTGGCGTAGGCCAGCTGCTGCTCCGACAGGGTCAGTCCCGTCACATGCACCTCGCCCTCGCGCGCCGCCAGTTCGGCGAATCCGCCCCAGCCGCAGCCGATTTCAAGCACCTTCTGGCCGGGTGAAACCTCCAGCTGGCGCAGGATGCTGCGGTACTTTGCCTTCTGCGCCTGTTCCAGGTCGCGCCCGCTGGCTTCGGTGTACAGGGCGCTCGAATACGTCATCGACGGATCGAGCCACAACTTATAGAACGCGTTGCCGATGTCGTAGTGGGCGTGGATGTTCTTGCGGCTGCCGGCCTTGCTGTTGCGGTTCAGGAGGTGCTTGATGCGGTAGGCCAGGCTGCCCCACCAGCTGCCGTAGACCAGCGTCTCGATGGCGGCGCGGTTGCGCGCCAGCAGGGCGATCAGGCCGGTCAGGTTGTTGGTGTTCCAGCCGCCGTCGATATAGGCTTGCGCAAAGCCGATGTCGCCCGAGCGCATGGCCGCGGAAAAGCAGTTCCAGTTGTTCAGCTCCAGGATGACGGGCACCGACTCGTCGCCGAAGTGACGCTGCGCGCCGTCCGGCGTGGTCAATGTCAGCGCGCCGTGTTTCAGGTTCTCGAGCAGCTTGACAATGAGCTTGGCGGACGAGGGCGCGGACGTGGCGGTGCGCAGGCTGGACGCGGCCGGTGCAAGCGATGGCAGGGATTGGGAGCTCATCGGGTTACCTTATGTTGGGGTGGAGTCGGTTTGGAAAAGAACGGGACGCGCCGCAGCCAGAGGCGCAGCGCCTGAATATGAATGCGCGCCACCACGCCGGCCGTCATCAGCGGAAAGCCGAAGAAGGCGCGCGCGGCGCTGCCTGAGGTGATCGGCGTGGCGCTGCCGGACAGGCTCGTTTGCAGCAGCGCGCCGTCGGCATCGTCGTAATCGATGCAGGCCAGGGTGCTGTCCTGCGGCAGGCCATCGTTCAAGCGCCGCACGTGCGTGAAGCGGAAGCGGTAGCCGCCCTGCACCTGGCAGAACGGCGACACGTGGAACACCTTGCGCGCATGCAGTTCCTGGCCGTTGGCGATGTCGGCGCCGCTGTCGAGCAGATAAAAGTGGCGTTCGCCGAAGGTATTGCGCACGTCGCACACCAGCGCGCGCAGGGCGCCGTCACGCCGGTGGCAAAACCAGAACGAGACCGGATTGAACACGAAGCCGAGCACCCGCGGCATGGTTTGCAGCCATACCTCGCCATCGGCGTCGAGAATGCCTTCCTTGTGCAGCAGCGCGTCGATCCAGTCGACCAGCGGGGCCTTGCCGTCGCCATGGTCGGCGTCGGAAAAGGACAGCAGATTGAAGCGGTTGCGCGAAAACAGCGCGCAGCCGAAACCCTGCGCACCCATCGCGCGCAGCGGCAGGCGCACGTAATAGGTGGCGTAGGCAAACGCATTGGCCACCGGGCGCAGGCGCGTATGGCGCACCTGGCCGAAGCACAGCTGCGCGCGCGCATCGACGGCGGGGTCAGGCCGCCGCATGCTGCGCGCCCTGCATCAGGCCCGTCAGCGCGGCGGCGGCGGCAAGGCCGGACTTGAGACCATCTTCATGGAAGCCGTAGCCGGTCCAGGCGCCTGCGAACCAGGTGTTCTGGTGGCCCTGGAATCCGGCCAGGCGCGTTTGCGCGGCTACGGCGGCGTCGTCGAACACCGGGTGCGCGTAGTCGAACGACGCCAGCACGCGGGCACGGTTCGGCTCATCGATCGGGTTGAGCGAGACGATCACCGGCGTTGTAAACGGCAGCGGCTGCAGCTCGTTGAGCAGGTAGTGCACGCATACCTGCGGCGTGACCGAGGCCGTGCTCTGGTAATTCCAGGCCGACCAGGCCTTGCGGCTGCGCGGCAGGCAGCTGGCGTCCGTATGCAGCACGGCGCGGTTGGGCTGGTAGCGCACCGCCGCCAGCACCGACCGCTCGTCGTCGCGCGCGTCTCCCAGCAGCGCCAGCGACTGGTCGCTGTGGCAAGCCATGACGACATGGTCGAACTGCTCGCTTTCGATGGCGGTATCGACGCGCACCGAGCGCGCGCCGCCGGCCGGGTTGCGCGTCACGCCGGTGACCGGGGACGCCAGGCGGCGCTGGGGAATGGCGGCGAGCAGTTTGTCGACATAGTTGCGCGAACCGCCGCGCACGGTGCGCCACTGGGGCCGGTCGCTCACCTGCAGCAAGCCGTGGTTGTGGCAGAAGCGGATGAAGGTCGCCACCGGGAAGGCCAGCATCTGGTCAGAGGGGCACGACCAGATGCAGGCCGCCATCGGCAGCAGGTACCAGGCGCGGAACTGGGCGCTATAGCCATGCTGGTCGAGGAAGTCGCCCAGCGACATGGCCGGCATGCGGTTGGCCACGGCCAGGCTGGTGGCGTGGCGGTTGAAGCGCAGGATGTCGCGCACCATGCCCAGGAAGCGCGGACGCAGCAGGTTGCCGCGCTGGGCGAACACGGTGTCGAGATTGCTGCCGGCCCATTCCAGCATGCGCGCGCCGCGCTCCGTCCCGAGCGGCAGCTTGACCGAGAACGACATGTCGCTGGGCGCCGTTTCCACGCCAAGTTCGGCGAACAGGGCGATCAGGTTCGGGTAGGTGCGCTCGTTGAACACCAAAAAGCCGGTGTCCACGCCATGCGTGATGCCATCGAGGGTCACGTCCACCGTGTTGCTGTGGCCACCGAAGTAAGCACCCGCTTCATACAGGGTCACGTCCGCCCCGCCCTGGACAAGCCGGTATGCGCACGACAAACCTGAAATCCCTGCCCCAATCACCGCTATCTTCATCGCTCCACCTGTTTTCTTTGTTTTGTCTAGGACAAACTTGCCACCTGACGGATAATCCGTGAAATAATGAAATATGTCAACAGTTTGTCCATGACAAACTGAACTGTCATTGATTTATACGTCGTGGGTGGGAAATTGGATTCAAGAAACACGATTTATTACCAAGCAGGAATATCAAGAGGCATGGCATCATGTGGCGCCGGCGGCGACCCGTGAGAAACAAGCTGATACAAAGAGTAGTTTTTTGTTTATTATTTCGACTTACAATCGGGACGATGTCCTGAACAAACGATGAATGCGACAATGAGCCAAGCACAGACCACTGCCGTCTTCAGCAGCATCAGCGACGTGGAACGGGATACCGGCATCCCCAAGGAAACGCTGCGCGTGTGGGAACGGCGCTATAACTTTCCGCAGCCGCAGCGCGACGCCAACGGCGAGCGCCTGTATCCGCTCGACCAGGTGGCGCGCCTGCGGGTGGTCAAGCGCCTGCTGGACATGGGTTACCGCCCCGGCAAGATCATGCATTTGGACACCGAAGAGCTGAGCAGCATGGCCAGCAAGTCCGGCACCGGCACCATTGCCGCCGACGCCGACGATCCGGTGCTGCGCCAGTGCCTGGTCATGATCAAGGCGCACCAGATGCACGAGCTGCGCCAGAAAATGGCCCAGTCGCTGCTGCAGCTGGGCTTGCGCCGCTTCGTGCTGGAACTGGTGGCGCCGCTGACCACGCTGGTGGGCGAAACCTGGGCCGCCGGCGGCCTGGCCATTTTTGAAGAACACCTGTTCGCCGAACTGCTGCAAAGCGTGATGCGCAACGCGATCTTCGCGGCCAACCAGCAGACCGGCCAGATCGACGCCGCCCCGCGCATCCTGCTTACCACCGTGCCCCAGGAACGCCACGGCCTGGGCCTGCTGATGGCCGAAGCGCTGTTCGCGCTGGAAGGGGCGCACTGCGTCTCGCTCGGCGTGCAGACGCCGTTGGCCGATATCGTCGAGGCGGCGCGGGTGCAGCGCGCCGATATCGTGGCGCTGTCGTTTTCGAGCGTGATGTCGCCGCGCGCGGCGGTCGACAATGTGGGGGAGCTGCAAAACCGGCTGGGCGAGAGCGTGCAGGTGTGGGCCGGCGGCAGCTGCGCCGCGCTGGCCCGGCGCCAGCTCGGGCCCAACCGCGTGCTCGACCTGCACGACATCGATGCGGCGGTGGCGCGCTGGCGGGCACAGAACAGCGCGCTTAGCGCTTAGGCGGGCGAGCAATCGACGCTGCCGGCCAGCCCGGCAGGGGAAACCCGGCCCTGCTCTGGTAAAATACGCGGCATCGATTTCGTCGTGCCCGGCGCCGCCGGGCATCAGCATGCTGCGCCCTCCAACACATTCCCATGTTTAGTTTTTTTAAGAAAAAACCGCCCGCTCCCGATCTTCCGCCGCCACCGCAGAGCGCTCCGCCTGTACCGGCCGTGCCTGTCCAGCCCATACCCGCACCAATCGTGCAACCCGCGGCCGCGCCGGACCTGCCTGCACCAGCGGCAACGCCGTCACGCCGTTACGGCACCACCTCGACCTTCGTCGCGCCAGCACCGCTGCCCGCCTTCGGCAGCGAGCTGATTCCGGAAACCGCCGAGCGCCTCGGCAATGATGCCGACAGCAAAAGCTCCTGGATGGCGCGCCTGAAAGCGGGCCTGTCGAAAACCTCGAACAATCTGAGCCTGCTGTTCGTGGGCGCGCGCATCGACGAAGACCTGTACGAAGAGCTGGAAGCGGCCCTGCTGATGTCCGACGCTGGCATGGACGCCACCGATTTCCTGCTCACCGAGCTGCGCCGCAAGGTAAAAGAAGACAAGCTGCTCGACGCGGCCGCCGTCAAGGCCGCGCTCAAGGTACTCATGACCGACATGCTGCGTCCCCTGGTCAAGCCGCTCGAACTGGGCCGCCACGAACCGCTGGTGATGATGATCGCGGGCGTGAACGGCGCCGGCAAGACCACCACCATCGGCAAGCTCGCCAAGCACATGCAGAAGTACGAGCAGTCGGTGCTGCTGGCCGCCGGCGACACCTTCCGCGCCGCCGCGCGCGAGCAATTGATGGTCTGGGGCCAGCGCAACAACGTCACCGTGATCGCCCAGGAATCGGGCGACCCGGCCGCCGTGGCCTTCGATGCCGTGCAATCGGGCAAAGCGCGCAAGATGGATGTGGTCATGGTCGACACGGCCGGCCGCCTGCCGACCCAGCTGCACCTGATGGAAGAATTGAAAAAGATCAAGCGCGTGATCGGCAAGGGCATGGATGGCGCCCCGCACGAAGTGCTGCTGGTCATCGACGGCAACACCGGTCAGAATGCCCTGGCCCAGGTCAAGGCCTTCGACGATGCGCTGCAGCTGACCGGCCTCGTGATCACCAAGCTGGACGGCACCGCCAAGGGCGGCGTGCTGGCCGCGATTGCCCGCACGCGCCCGATTCCCGTGTATTTCATCGGGGTCGGCGAAAAAATCGAAGACCTGCAACCGTTCAGCGCCGACGAATTCGTCGAGGCGCTGCTGGGATAAGCGTACATGATCGAATTCCGGTGTGTCTCCAAAACCTACTCGGCCGACGCCACCGCCCTGCGCGAAGTAACGCTCAACATCGCCCGCGGCGAACTGGTCTACCTGGCCGGCCCGTCCGGCGCCGGCAAGTCGACCCTGCTGAAGATGATCGCGGCCATGGAGCGCCCCACCTCGGGCAGCGTACTGGTCAACGAGCAGGATATCGGGCGCATGAAAAACGCCAGCCTGCCCTACCTGCGGCGCAACCTCGGCCTGATTTTCCAGCAGCAGCGCCTGCTGACCGACCGTTCGATCCTGGCCAACACCATGCTGCCCCTGCTGGTCACCGGGGCGTCGAAGGCCGAGGCCGAACTGCGGGCCCGCGCCGCGCTGGAAAAAGTCGGGCTGGAAGCACGCGCGCTGGCGCGGCCGCTCGAATTGTCGGGCGGCGAACAGCAGCGCGTGGCGATCGCCCGCGCCATCGTCAACCGGCCCCAGATTATTCTGGCCGACGAACCGACCGCCAATCTGGACCGCGCCAGCGCCGACAAGGTGCTCGACGCACTGCGCGCCTTTCATTCGGTGGGCGTGACCTGCCTGATCGCCACCCATGACGAACTGGTGCTGTACGACGCCGCGCGCCAGGGCAGCGCGCGCGTGATCCGGCTTGACCAGGGCAGCGTGGTGGGAGACGCCACATGAAGCGCTGGTTCCGCCAACACAGTTTCGCCATCGGCTCGGCGCTCGGCCAGCTGGGCAAGTCACCGCTCAGCTTCCTGTTCAATGTGATTGTGGTTGCCATCGCGCTCACCTTGCCGTTCGCCGGCCTGACCCTGCTCGACAATGTGCGTCCGATGTCGGAGCAGTTGTCGGTCGAGCCGGAAATCAGCGTCTTCACCAAGGCCGAGACCACGCGCGAGCAGGCGCAGGCGCTGGAACCGGCGATCCGCGCGATCCTGGCCGATCCCAAGTCGCGCATCGCGTTCGTCTCGCGCGAACAGGCGCTCGACAGCCTGAAAAACAAGAGCGGCCTGGCCGACGTCCTGACCACGCTGGGCGAAAATCCCCTGCCGGACGGGTATGTCTTGAAGCTCGACAGTTTCAGGAGCGTGAGCGAAGCGGGCAGCGTCGACGCCATCGCCGAGCGCCTGCGCGCGCTGCCGGGCGTGGACGCGGTGCAGGTCGATTCGGCCTGGGTCAAGCGCCTGGCCGCCCTGCTGCGCGTGATGCGCCTGATCCTGCTGCTGCTGGCCGTCACCCTCGGCATGGTAGTCATTGCGGTGGTGTTCAATACGATCCGCCTGCAGGTGCTGACCCAGCGCGACGAAATCGCCGTGAGCAAACTGATCGGCGCGACCGACGGCTTCATCCACCGTCCCTTCTATTACACCGGGGGCCTGCTGGGCTTGTGCGCCGGCGGCGTGGCGCTGGGCGCGGTGACCTTGTCGCTGCAGCCACTCAATACGGCCATCGGCGAGTTCGCGCGCCTGTACGGCTCGTCATTCCAGCTGGCGCCGCTCAATCCGGTGGCGATGGGCGTGCTGCTGGCCGTGAGCACCGCGCTCGGCCTGGCCGGGGCGGTACTGTCGGTGCGCAGGCACCTGGCGCGCCTGCGCTAGGGCGGCAATGTCGCCAATGAGTATCCGCCTGGACTGAATCACGCGCCTCATGGCGCGACCGCCGGCCTCTCTGATGACATAGTCGGATTACGTGGATGTCGCGCCATCGTCAAACACCGCCTGCACGCTGGGCGTACTGAGGCTGCGCTCGAACCACTGTTCAAGCTCTGCCTGAGTGGCCCGGGCGATGCGCTGCGCTGCCGGCGCCGGCAAATCGCCGAACCGGCTGCGCAACAGGCTGCCCAGCATCCGCGAAGTGCAATGACTTGCCCTTCCGCCTTGCCGTCTTCCTTGGCCTTCTCCGCCGACGCGAAGCCCTTTTGAATGCCGATCTCCGCGAGCTGCTCGGCCCACGTTGCAAGTTTGCCTCCCATGTCAGCATCCTCCTCCGCGCTATCAACCATAAACAATTCGGAATTGCCGGTTGCGCGTGCCAGCAAACCGTTTACCCACACCTGGACCGAGCGCCGCAGGCTGGCCTGGGGGGCTTCCTTGAACCATGTCGTCAGCGCAGGCAAGACGTTCGTTGAGACATCGGGAAAGAGTGAAAGGTCAAGCCGGAACAGCAGCGCCAGCAAGCTGGCGGGCGCTTGCATGAGGAGCCCGGCCAGCTCCGCGCTGGCGCTCCAGTACGGCGAGCCGTTGTAGAACACCAGCGGCAGCACCGGCCTAGTTCAAGAGGACAGGCCGGCGGTCGCGCCGCGCGGCGTATTGATTAAGGGGTGTCATTGCCTCCCTTTCCGGTCACCGCCTCCGACGCGGCCCCGCCATACAGATAGTTGTCCTTGTCGTCGCCATCCATGATGATGGGATTCATGCTGTCATTCGAACATGGAGGGAAATGATGTTTTAATTTAAAGATTGCATGTTATCAATGCGCGGCCCTGACGTGTTACGAGCGCATTGCGTGTGTAAACGAACAGAAGCGCCTGACATGATGGGCGACACTGGGACCGGACTCAAATACTGCGCTGGCGCAAATGCATGGCGATCCGGCGCACCGCTAATTTGAGCTGTATCAAGGGGCGAATGGTACCCTCCACTAGAGTGAAGCTTGCTAATTTATGGTTTCCTCGAAGTAATAACATTTCGCTATCACTGCCATAAATTCTCGGCATTGGCACTCAACACGAGAGAGTGCTAATATAGGGTCTTGCATGGCGGGGAATCCCCGAAGCCACCGCTGGCATCAGACCGCAACAGCCGCCCCGGAACCGCATCCGGCCCGGGCATTTGATGATGCAGCACAGACACTCTACGAGGAAATACATGATGACGTTGTCCGCACAATCCGCATTGGTTCCGACCGGCAATCGTGCTTTAGGACTCGGTTTCACCGGCAATCTGGGCAATATCGATGCCTATATCTCGGCGGTCAACCGCCTGCCGATGCTGACCCACGAGGAAGAGATTTCCCTGGCCCAGCGCCTGCAAAAGAATAACGATCTCGCCGCCGCGCAGGAGCTGGTGCTGTCGCACCTGCGCCTGGTGGTGTCGATCGCGCGCGGCTACCTCGGCTACGGCCTGCCGCACGCCGACTTGATTCAAGAAGGCAATATCGGCCTGATGAAGGCGGTCAAGCGTTTCGATCCGGACCAGGGCGTGCGCCTCGTGTCGTACGCCATGCACTGGATCAAGGCCGAAATGCATGAGTACATCCTGAAGAACTGGCGCCTGGTCAAGGTCGCCACGACCAAGGCCCAGCGCAAGCTGTTCTTCAACCTGCGCAGCAACAAGCAGGGCCTCGATGCCATGACCCCGACCCAGATCGATGCGCTGGCCAAGCTGCTCGACGTCAAGCGCGAGGAAGTGATCGAGATGGAAACGCGCCTGTCGGGCCGCGACATCGCGCTCGAAGCGCCGACCGACGACGAAGACGACAAGTTCTCACCGATCGCCTACCTGTCGTCGGACCTGTCCGAGCCGACCAGGGTGCTCGAAGCCGAACAGGTCACGCGCCTGCAGTCCGAAGGGCTGGAAACGGCGCTGGGCAAGCTCGACGCCCGTTCGCGCCGCATTGTCGAAGCGCGCTGGCTGGCCAACGACGACGGTTCCGGTGCCACCCTGCACGCGCTGGCGGACGAATTCGGCGTCTCCGCCGAGCGCATTCGCCAGATCGAAAGCGCTGCTCTGAAGAAAATGAAAGGCGCGCTGTCGGCTTATATCTGAGCCCGCGCACGCCTGGCGCCCCCGCGCCGATGCCGCCTGGTGTAGACTAGGCGGCATTTTTTTCGTCGGTACAAATCGTCAAGCTTGTACAAGCCAATACACTTGATTACATATTTATAATGCGAGTTTGACGTATCATGCATACCGTGCCGGTGTCTGAGCGCGGCAATAACATGGGCCCCGAGCGCTGCCCCGCGCGCCGTCACAGCCTTTTTCACAGCCAAACATGAATAGGTAGTCTGCACATGAAATACTTTACATGGACGCGAAGCCTGGCCGCCCTGCTGCTGGCGCCCGGCCTGGCCGGTGCCGCGCCGGCGCTGATCGAGTCCCCGACCCTGAATAATGTCAGCAAACGCTCTGCGTACCACGCCGGTATCGAACTGGCCGACAACCGCGTTCTCGGCCAGCTCGGCCTGGGCGACGTCAGCCGCGCCATGCACCTGCGCCCGGCCGACGCGCTGCTCGGCGATGTCGACCTGAGCGGCGCCATCAGCGCCTATGCCAACGGCAATGTGCCTTCATGGGGCGGAACGGACGCGCGCCACAGCTACCCGGAAGTGCGCGCCAGCTATGCCAAGCAGGCGCGCGCCAGCTTCAGCGCCGCCAATGCGCGCCCGAGCGTGGCCTCGCAGTCGGTCCCGGAACCGGAAACCTATGTCATGCTCGCCGTCGGCGTGGCCGTCATCGTCCTCACGCGCGGTACCCGCAAGCGCCTGCAGGACAGCCTCGACGCATAAACGGCCACGGCCGCCGCCCGCGCGGCTGGCGGCCGACGTTGCTGTTCCCTCACACTGTCGCTTCCAATATATTTCTTACAATGTTGTTCTATGTTCTCCGGCTTACCCTCGATTATGATGGCAAGCTTGGAAGCGCCGTTGCGGCGTTCGTCGATGTGATATGAAAAGGAATGGGACCAATGAACTTGTTTAAATTGCAGATGGGCGCCGCTGCGCTGGCTTTTGTATCCGCCACGGCATCGGCCGCGCCGACCGTGATCGAGGCTACCGGCTTCACTTTCACCAACCCTGATTCGACCGTGGCCGACGTGCTCGTGTCCGATGTGGCCGGCGCGACCACGATCCGCCTCAGCGATTTTGTCAGCAGCATGACCGGCAAAACCAGCGATGCCGCCGGCAACGCTTACTCCGCCGACATGACGTTTGCCGTGCGTTCCGGCTATCAGGTCACCGGTTATTCCTTCTCGGGCACCTTCGCCGGCACCCTCGACACCGCCGTGCCGCCGGGCGGCCTGGCAGGCGCCGGGACGACCAGCAACCGCGGCGCGGTCAGCCTGTTCGCCAGCGGCGCGAACGACTGGAGCGAGAACCACTTCAGCAGCGTCTACAGGCTCAACGGCAACGAATCCTTCGTGTTCAGCGCCGCCAACCTGTCGCTCAAGGACGTGCTGACCATGTCATTGAACAGCAGCATGACCATGTTCGCCTCCCCGGCAGTCTGGACCACGCCCGATGGCGTCGTCCACCGCCAGAATTCGTGGGCGAGCCTGAGCGTGCTCAACCCGACCCTGACCGTCTACACCTCGGCCGTGCCGGAACCGGAAACCTACGCCATGCTGGCGCTCGGCCTGGCCGTGATCGGCCTGACCCGCCGCACCCGCCGCCGCCTGCAAAACGGCGTGGCGCAAGCGTAATACCCGGGCCGGCCAGGCCGGCTCTTCCTTTTCCGACGGGCATGCACGGCGCCGCAGAGCGCCGGCTCGTCAATTGCGCGGCCACACAGTGGCGAAATTGATATGATCTATGATCGGCTTTCCCACTAATGAGGAGCCCATCATGCTCAAGCTGATTTTCGCGTTCGCCGCCGCCTGTGTATTTACCGGGTGCACCGCCGCGCCAATGAAGGAAACATCGATGCACCGCAAATACGACGGCACCATTTCCTTGCTGCCGCAGACCAGCACCACCGTGGCGCCCGACGCTACCCTGCGCTTCGACCGCATCGACGACAGCCGCTGCCCGCCCGACGTGCGGTGCATCACCGCCGGCAAGATCGTCTACCACTTCACCCTGATCTTTCCGGTCGGGGTCGAGCCATTCATGCTCGAACCGGCCGCGCCGGCCTACACATCGACGCAGCAGCCCGACCTGATCATCTCGCTGGCCACCGACCCGCCGGCTCCGCTGCCCACCAATGTGCCGCCGGGCCCGCCGCAAGCGGTCATCCTGAACGTCAGCCACCCTCCCGCCGAAAGCCGATAAAACGACATGACCCACGCCGCCCGCCGCCTCGCCCTCGCCTGTTCCATCGTCCTCGTCATACCCCTGGGCCAGGCCAGAACCCCGGTGGCCAGCGGCACCGGCGGCGCCGTTGCCACCATCAGCGAACAGGCCTCGCAGTCGGCCATGGCCATCCTCGACAAGGGCGGCAATGCGATCGACGCCGCCGTCGCCGCGGCCGCCACCCTGGGCGTGACCGATCCGTACAGCTGCGGCATCGGCGGCGGCGGCTTCATGATGATCTACCTGGCCAAGGACAAACGCGTGATCACGGTCGATCACCGCGAAACGGCGCCGGCCAGCGTCACCCCCACGGTGTTCCAGGAAAACGGCAAGGACAGCGACTTCGACGCCACCCTCGCCAGCGGCGCCTCGGTCGGCGTGCCCGGCACCGTGCGCGGCTGGCACGAAGCGCTCAGCCGCTACGGCACCATGTCGTTCAAGCAGGTGCTCGCGCCGGCCATCGGCGTGGCCACCAAGGGCTTCGAAGTGAGCGAGAATTTCCACCGCATGAGCGCCGAGAACCAGAAAAAGCTCCAGCTTTTCAGCAGCAGCAGCGCCCTGTTCCTGAAAAACGGCAAACCGCTGGCGGTCGGCACCGTACTGAAAAACCCCGGCATGGCCAAGGCCTACCGCGAAATCGGCGCCCAGGGCCATAAAGCCTTTTACCAGGGCCCGATCGCGCGCGCCATCGTCGACGCGGTGGGCAAGCCGCCGGTGGCCGCGGGCGTGCGCGTGCGCGCCGGCGCGATCACCCTGGCCGACCTGGCCAACTATGAAGCGCGCATCCGCCAGCCGGTGAAAACCACCTACCGCGGCTACGAGGTGTACGGCATGCCCCTGCCGAGCAGCGGCGGCATCGCCATCGGCGAAGCGCTCAACCTGC
Source organism: Massilia pseudoviolaceinigra (assembly GCF_030846505.1). Taxonomy (NCBI): domain Bacteria; kingdom Pseudomonadati; phylum Pseudomonadota; class Betaproteobacteria; order Burkholderiales; family Oxalobacteraceae; genus Massilia; species Massilia pseudoviolaceinigra. Next base: position 89,060 of record NZ_JAVCWL010000022.1, read on the forward strand.
TCGAAGGCTACAACCTCAAGACGCTGCCGCGCGCCAGCGCCGAGCACCTGTACATGGAAGCGAGCCGCCTGGCCTTTGCCGACCGCAACGCCTACCTGGCCGATCCCGAATATGTCGATGCGCCGGTGGCCGGCCTGCTCAGCAAGGATTACGCGGCGCGCCGGCGCACCCAGATCAATGCCGAGCGCGCCGGACCGAAAGTGCTCGCGGGCGACCCGTATCCGTTCCAGAACGACCCCAGTGTGCCGCAGCGTCCGCAGGCCGCGCGCCTGCTGGCCGACAATGCCCACACCACCCATCTGACCGTCTCCGACAAGGACGGCAACGTGGTGGCCTACACCTTCACCATCGAATCGTGGGGCGGCAGCGGCATCGTGGTGCCGGGCTACGGCTTTTTGCTCAATAACGAAATGACCGATTTCGATTTCAGCGGCCCGCACCCGAACGTGCCGGAAGCGGGCAAGCGCCCGCGCAGCAGCATGGCGCCGACGATCGTGCTCAAAAGCGGCAAGCCGGCCTTCACGGTCGGCAGCCCGGGCGGCGCGACCATCATCACCACGGTGCTGCAAACCATCGTCAACCACGTCGACTTCGGCATGCCGATGGACAAGGCCATCAATGCTCCGCGCCTGAGCCAGCGCAACGATGCGGCCACCGACGCCGAGCCGGGCTTCGCCGGCAGCGCGCAGGCGCTGGCGCTCGAAAAACTCGGCTACAAGTGGCGCGCCAAGGCGGAAGAAATCGGCGCGGCGAACGCCATCGTGTTCAATGCCGACGGCACCGTGACGGCGGTCAGCGAAGGCAAGCGCCACGGCGTGGGCAGCGCGCTGGTGCAGAAAAGCGCCAACTGAGGATCATGCCGCCGATGGCGCGGCGGCGCGCGACTTGAATCCGGCATCAAACATCGAAGACCAGTTCGGGCAGCACCACTTCCCACTCGCCGCAACGGGCCAGGTGGCGGAACTCGGGATCGCCGTCTTGCGCCTGACGCACCAGGATGGCCGCCACGCGGCCCGCGATCCAGCGCAGATGGGCTGGCGGCTTGAACGCCCTGGCCAGTTGCCCCACCACCACGCCAGCGGGCGTGACCAGTTCCCACCTGGTTTTGCCAAGGCGCAGCTGCAGCGGGTCGTCGATGCGCAGCGCGGCAATGGCGCGGTGGACCGGGTCGCCCTGCGCCATCCGGCCGGCGAAGCCGATGTCGACATCCTGCAGCGTGAGCTGCAGATAGCGCCGCCGCAAGGCGCCCCGGGTGGCATCCATCGCCAGCGGCGCCCGGCGCAGCAGGCATGGCGCGTCGGGCAGTTGGTCGAGCAGGCTGGCCGGCCGGCCGCGCGAGGGCGCAAAGCGCGCCAGGACCAGCGTCCTGGCCGCCCGCGTCATGGCCACGTAGTACAGGCGGCGCGGCGCATCGGCGTCTTCACCGGGACCGAACGTGTCCCAGTGGCCGTCGGCCACGGCGACGTGGTCGAACTCGAGCCCCTTGGCGCGGTGCGCAGTCAGCAGCAGCAAACCGGTCTGGCGCCGGCGCGCTTCGCGGCCCCATTCGGCCAGCCATTCGATGAAGTGCGCCACCGGCAGTTCGGCGCCGCCCGTCTCCAGCGCGTACTCCTGGACCGCCTGGCGCAGGAGATTGATCCAGGTACCGGGCACCCGGGCGTCGAGCCAGGCCTCGATGGCGGCCGCATCGACCAGTGCCGCCTCGTCCCCGCGCAGCAAGCGCACCAGCGCCTGGGTTTCACGCAGGCGCCAGAACTGCGCGGTTTCTTCATTGGCCAACTGCACCGGGATGGCGTGCAGCATGCAGAAGGTGCGCACCGGCTCCAGGGTTTTCCACTCGCGCGCGATGACCGCCACGCCCGCCCAGTCCCAGTCCGGGTCCAGCGCGGCCAGGCGGCGCAGCTCGGCCATGATGGCCAGCGCCTGGCTGGCATCGTCGGCGCCGGCATCGATGATCCGCACGCGGCCCCGGCCGACCGGGTCGCGCTCCTGCCACGCGCCACCCGCGTCAAGCTTGGCGCGCGCGCGGTCGATGCTGATCGGGTGCGCGCTTTTCATGCGGCAGCTGGCCGCTGCGATCACCAGGTTGGAGGCGTCGATGATGTGCCGCGTCGAGCGGTAATTCTCGGTCAGGAACGCCGCTCTGGCGCTGTAGTCCTGTTCGAAGCGGCGGATGAAGTCGACCGAGGCGCCGTTGAAGGCGTAGATGTTCTGGTCGTCGTCGCCGACCGCTAGCAGGGAGAGCCGCGCATCCTCGTCGGCGCTGTTGCGCCCCGCCAGCGCCGCAATGAGCGCGTACTGGTCCGGCCCGATGTCCTGGTACTCGTCGACCAAGATCCAGCGGAAGGCGCCGAGCAGGCGGTCGCGCTGTTCGTCCGCTTCCTGCGGCGCGAGGCCGGTCCCGTTCAACAAGGCCACCGCCTGCGGAATGACTTGCTTGAGCAGCTCCTCGTCGGCGCCAAGGCGCTTGTCGAAGCTGATGCCGGCGAGCCGCATCGCCAGCGCGTGGCAGGTCAGCACGATCACGCCGCCGGCGTCGCGCCCGATCAGGGCGGCGAGCCGGCGCCGGATGTCGACCGCGGCGTGGCGGTTATAGGTCAGTACCAGGATCGCGCGCGGATTTTCGCGCCGCACCCGCACCAGATAAGCGATGCGGTGCACCAGCACGCGCGTCTTGCCCGATCCGGGACCGGCCAGCGCCAGCACATTGGTGCGTTCACGGTCGTCGGCCACGATGCGCTGCTGGGCGCTGTTGTCGAGGCTTTCGACAATCGCGCGCCACGAGGCCGGCGTGGTCTGGCGCTCCAGTTCCTTCTCGCGCGCGGGCAGCCATTGCGCGATGAACTGGTCGCGCTCCATGCTGAAGTAATCCATCGCCAGCTGCAGGGCGTCCGCCATCTTTTGCAGGCCACGCTGCACGTATTCGGCCATCACGTGAATCTGCACCACCTGTTCGCTGTAGTGCAGTTCCAGCGGCGCGAAGTCGGCCTTGTAGAAGCCGCGCCGCTCGGGCGCCAGGCGGATCGTCATGGCGGGGCGAAACACGGCCATCCCCTTGTTCAGGCGGATCACGCCCTGCTCGTGAAGCCACAGCAGGGCGCGGTCGACCAGCCTGGGACAGGATTTCACGCGGCCCGCCAGTTCCAGGTCACCCTCGATCGCGGCGAGCAGCTGGCCGAGGGTGGTACTGGCCAGCTGGTCGTTGCCGCGTACGCTGGCCGGCAAGCTGGCGACCAGGTGCCCGAGCAGCTTGGCGGCGCCGTCGCGCCGCAGGGCCGCGGTGCCGGCGATAAGGTTCCAGCTGCGCTGCAAGGTGACCTGCACGCTCTCGGCGTCGAGCTGGCGCAGGCTGAAGCTGCCCACGCCATCGTCGCCATGGCCGTCGTTGGCGATGCTGCGCACGATGCGCAGCAGCTTGTCGGGCAAGGCATGCGCCAGGCCGGCGTCTTTCAGGCGCTGGCTGGCGTGGCGCAGGTGCAGCACCGAGGCGCCGCCCTTGGCCAGGTCGGGCGCGCCTTCGCGCATGGCGTCGAGCAGCGCCACCTCGAGTGCGCAGGCTTGTTCGAGCAGGCGTTTCGACGACATCTCCACGGCCACGTGAACGAAGGCAGTCAGCGCCGTGTCGTTGCTGGCGATCTTGTACTGTTCCAGCTCATACAGCGCGGCGCGCACCTTCTCGGCCGACAGGCCGGAGGCGTTCATCAATTCGTCGGTGGAGATGCCTTGATCGGCATCGGCGCCGATCAGGGCGGCCACCAGCGCCAGCAAGGCGTCGCGTTTTTCCTTGAAGAGCGGGTATCCGGCCAGCTTTTTTTCGGCTTCTTCGAGGGTGGCCACACGTAGGGAGGACGGAAATATATGCACCTGGTTTTCCTCGCGCGTGAGCAGCCTGGCTTCTTCCAGCCAGGCGATGGCGGTGCGCACGCGGGTGTCGTCGGTGGTGGAGTCGCGCGCGAAGTCGCCGTCGGCGTCTTCGGTCAGGATTTCGCCGGCCGTGGCGATGATGTCGGCCTCGCCGTGTTTTTTGCGCTCCAGGCGCTTGATCGCCTTGAGCACCACCTGGATATCCTGTTGCGACAGGCGCGAGCGCGCCGACATGGCGAACTGGCGCTCCACATCCTCCACCGTGTAGAGCAGCACGCAGCGGGCGGCGCCGCAATCGCGCCCGGCGCGCCCGGCTTCCTGCAGGTAGTTTTCGAGCGAGCCGGGAATGTCGGCATGGATCACCAGGCGCACGTCCGGCTTGTCGATCCCCATGCCGAAGGCGTTCGTGGCGACGATGACCTTGAGCTCACCGGCGATGAAGGCGTGCTGGGTGTCTTTCTTGACCATGCCACGCAGGCCCGCATGGAAGTGCCCCGCGCTCACGTCTTTCTGGCGCAGGAAAGCGGCAATTTCCTCGGTCTGCTTTTTGGTGGCGCAGTAGACGATTGCGCCGCCGGGCGCGTGCGCGGGCAGTTCGGCTTCCAGCATCTGGTGGATGTGCGCGAATTTTTCGGCCGGGGTGGTCGGCACCACCGAGAACGACAGGTTGACCCGCCTGGCACCGCCATCGAGCACGGTCAGGTCGATGCCGACCTTGTCGCGGAAGTGCGCCAGCATGTCGGCCACCACATCCGGCTTGGCGGTCGCGGTCAGGCACAGCACCGGGGCAATGTCGCCCGCACCTGCCCCGTCCGCGGCGCGCTCGCGGATGAAACGGCCCACGTAGCGGTAGTCGGGACGGAAATCGTGGCCCCATTTCGAGATGCAATGCGCCTCATCGAGCACCCAGGCGCCAATCTCGCGCTGCTCCAGCACACGCCGCAAGGCGCGGCTGCGCAGCTGTTCGGGCGAGACGATGACAATGCCGGCCTCGCCCAGGCGCACCCGGTCCAGGGCGGCGGCCCGCTCCGGAATCGAGAGCAGGCCGTTGATCGCCACCGCGCAGCCGATACCACGCGCTTCCATCCCGCTCACCTGGTCGGCCATCAGCGCCACCAGCGGCGAAATGACGACCGTCAGCGCGCCGGTCTTGTCGTAGCGCGACAGGGCCGGGATCTGGTAGCACAGCGACTTGCCGGTACCGGTCGGGAGAATACCGAGAACGTGACGCCCGCGCATGGCCGCGTCGACAATCGCTTCCTGCAGCGGGCGCCCCTGCCCGTCGCACGGTTCGGGGCGGAAGGCATCGAAGCCGAACCAGCGCTTGAGTTCCTTGCGCGGGTCGTGGCGCTCGCCGCACCAGACGCAATGCGCAGCGCCGCAGGCGCTGTCGCGCAGGCGCCGCACCAGTTGCGCCGCCTGCGGGAACTGGTGGCGCACCCAGGGCGGCATGACCGAACTGGCGCCGGCGACCGAGAGCCACGCCAGCGCATACGCCAGCGCCCAGCCCAGCGCGGGCGCGTCGGCGGCGACGGCGCGCGCCTCGGTCACGCAAGCCTGGCCATCGAGGCGGCGCAGGATGGCGGCGCTGGCCTCGGCCTGGCCCGGGCGCGCGGCGCGCCTGACCATCATGAACACCGAGTTCAGTCCGGACAGGGTATCGGCGCCGGTGGTGAGCCAGTGCCAGGCCAGCAGAAGGTCTGGCGCGCTGTCGTGCATGTCGCGCAAGGCGGCCAGCTGGTCGGCGAACAGCTGCAGCGTCAGGCGCGCATCGTGTTCGGGGTCGTTCAGGCTGCCGCGCCGCAGCTGGCCTTCCTTGTAGTGCTTGACCAGGTGGTGGTACGGATGGCGCGGAAAGGCAAGCGGATTGAGACGCAGCGTATCGACCATCGGCAGCTTGAGCAGGCGCAGGTGCGGCGCCGCAGCGGCCAGGTGGGGAGCGTCGAATTCGATCAGGTTGTGGCCGAGCAGGAAGGCAACCGGGTCGGCGAAGTCGTCGAGTTGCGCCAGCGCCGCGTGACAGTTGCCTTCGGTGAAGACGAAGGCGGCGCCGGTATCGCCGCGCACGGCGGCGAACTGGTGAATGCGGCCATCCTTGCAGCCCACTTCCAGGTCGACCGACAGGGAGCGCGGCGTGATGCCGGCCGCTGGCGGTTCCGGCTGCGCGGGCACGCAGGTAAGGTCAAGGGTCATACAACGCTTTGCAATGAAGAGTGTCGCAGCGCGGGTTGGTCCTCGCTGGCTGTTCCGAGTGCGATTCTAGCAGCGCGCCCTTCACCAATGCACAAAAAAGAAGCGCCCCGCGCCAAAAACCCGCGTCGCATGGAAACGGGTAATGGTGCGGGGCGCTGGCCGCGCGAGGCGCCATGCCGGGTCATGCCCGGCCCGGCCAGGCCAGGCCAGGCCAGGCCAGGCCAGGCCCGGCCGGCGCGCAGGCTTACAGGTGCGGGGTGATCTTCGGCATCAGTTCGTCGAAGGTACGGCCGCTGCCGTTTTCGCCGATCGCATGCATCTTCCACTCGCCGTTGTGACGGTACAGCTTGGCCATGATCTGGGCCGTGTGATCGCCCTGCACGGACAAATTGAAGCGCGCCACTTCCTTCTGGTCGGCCCCGTTGATGATGCGGCAGTAGGCGTTTTCGACCTGCGAGAAGTTCTGGCCCGTGAAGCTGTTTACGGTAAACACCAGCGACTTGACGCTGGCCGGGATCTGGGTCAGGTCGACCAGGATCTGCTCGTCGTCGCCGTCGCCGGCGCCGGTGCGGTTGTCGCCCGTGTGCACGATGCTGCCATCCTTGCTCTTGAGCTGGCGGAACCAGACCACATCGATCGCCCGGTTGCTCTCGTCGAACAGCAGGCACGATGCGTCCAGGTCGACCGTCTGGCTCTTGCCGCCGAAGCCGAACAAGCCCTTGGTCTTGATGGCATCCCACCCCAGGCCCATGGTGATGCGGGTCAGGGTGCTGCCGGCTTCTTTATCCAGAGAAATTTTCTGGCCTTTTTGCAGATTGACTGACATGGTATGACTCCTTGGTTTTAGCGCGCGCTGCCTGCCGCCCAGGCTTGGAACGAGGCACGGTTGCGCGAACAAATATAAACTTTGCCATTGCCGGAGAAGCGTAGCACGATGCCTTCCCCGCTGGTCTGGCTGTTGATCAGATTGCCTAAAAAGCCGCCGCTGTTGCCGGTCGTGATCGACGGCGTGTAGTGCAGGCTGCTGTCCCAGGCGACCACGTGCGAATTGTCGATCGTGATGTCCTTGCCCTGCTCGACCACCAGCTCATTGAGGGCGCCGAAGCCGGACACGATCAGCTGGCCAGTGCCGCTGGTCTCGGTGACGAAAAAGCCGCCGCTGTCGGCGAACAGCGCATTGCCGAGGCTTTGCGTGCGCACCTTGAGCTCGACCTTGGAGCTGGCGGCGACAAAGGCGCCATCGCTGAGCATGTACTGGCGCTGGCCGACCTCGACGATCTGCATCGCGCCCGGCAGGGTTGGCGAAAGCAGGCAGTCGCCATCGCCGCGCACCGCTTCGATGTGCTGCTGGAAGAACGATTCGCCGTTGGCGAAGCGCCGCATCAGCGCGCTGCCGATGCCGCCCTGCATCTTGCCCTTGAGGTCAAGCGCGGCCTCCATCATGACCATCGCGCCCGATTCGCAGTAAATCGTCTCGCCGCGCGTCATCGACACGTGCAGGAACGGGTCGATATCGCCTGTGACTGTGAAAACTGGCATGTGTGCTCCTTTTGGCGGCCCGCGCGGGAAGTACCGCGCGGGCCGCAAAACACTTTAAACGTTGACGCCGTAGCTCGTTGCGAGGGGGCCCAGGCCGCCCTGGAAACCCTGGCCGATGGCGCGGAATTTCCAGTCCGCGCCGGCGCGGTAGACTTCGCCGAAGATCATGGCCGCTTCGGTCGAGCCGTCTTCCGACAGGTCGTAGCGGGCGATTTCGGCGTTGCCGGCGGCGTTGACGCAGCGGACGAACGCTTTCGACACCATACCGAAATTCTGGCGGCGTGTCTCGGCATCGTGAATCGTCACGGCCAGCACCACCTTGTCGATATCGGCCGGCACGTTGGCCAGGTCGATGGTGACGCTTTCATCGTCGCCGTCGCCGGCGCCGGTGGTGTTGTCGCCCGAGTGGGTGATCGAGCCGTCGGCCGATTTCAGGTTGTTGTAGAAGATGAAGTCGGCGTCGGAACGGACCTTGCCGCTGGCGTTCAACAGGAAGACCGCGCCGTCCAGGTCGAACGCGTTGCCGTCGGTGGCACGGGTGTCCCAGCCGAGGCCGACGATCATTTTCGTCAGGCCGGGTGCTTCTTTACTCAGGTTGACGTTACCGCCTTTTTGCAAGCTGACTGGCATTTTGATTCTCCAAAAGTTAGTAAGACAATGAACACCGGGTGAATGACGCGGCAAACTGGTGTTCCTCAGTCTGCCGCGTTTGTATTACGCAGGCCTTAGCAGGGTGATTACGCCGCCAGCTGCAGTTTCTTGTGACGCACCGACGACCACAGCGAGGCGACGATGAAGGCCACACCGATCAGGCCGGTAAAGATTTCAGGCACATGGAACTTCATGCTTGCCAACATAATCAGCGCCAGGATACCGATCGCATAGTGTGCGCCGTGCTCCAGGTAGACGAATTCGTCGAGCGTGCCCTTCTTGACCAGGAACACCGTCATCGAACGCACGAACATCGCGCCGATTGCCAGGCCCAGCATGATGATCACGACGTCGGTGGTGATCGCAAACGCGCCGATCACGCCGTCGAAGGAGAACGATGCATCAAGCACTTCCAGGTACAGGAAGCCGCCGATACCGCCGCGCTTGACCATGTCGCCGACATTGGCGCCGCTTTCATCTCCATCGTTTTCAAGCAGGCTGCTGACCGTGTCCACGCCCACGTAAATCAAGATACCCCACAGACCGGCCATCAGCACGACCATCTTTTGTGCTTCGGCGACCATCGTCATGCTGGCCATCAAGGTGCCCAGGGCAATCATCACCGAGATCGAGCCGACTTTACCAAGCGAACCGAGCTTTTCTTCCAGGCTACCGAGCCAGTGCGTTTCTTTTTCATCGTCGAGCAGGAAGTTCAGGAATACCAGCAACAGGAACATACCGCCGAAGGCCGCCACTTCCGCATGGTGGGCCGTCAGGTGCGCCGAGTAGGCCTTGGGATCGGACAATGCCAGGTTCCACACTTCGATAATGCCCAGGTCGGCAGCTTGCGCCACGATGACCAGCGGGAACAGCAAGCGCATACCGAACACGGCGATGATGATACCGACGCCGAGGAACAGCTTTTGCCAGTAATCGTCCCAGGTCTTGAGCACGGAGGCGTTCACGACCGCGTTATCGAACGACAGCGACACTTCCATGATACCGAGGATGGCCGCCACGCCCAGGGCCGTGAACATGCCGCTCACGCCGTGGTGCTGGTAGCCCCACCATCCGGCTACCGCAAGGCAGACGAAGGTGACGAGAAATGAAATTCTGAAATGCTTCATAAGCGGGTTTTCCCTTTACTGTTATTGTTGATGCATGCAGTGTATCCCTAAGCAACACTTTTAAAAATAGGAGATAATCTGACTATTACTTCTGAAAAACCGAAGCATGAAAAATACTGGAATGAATTTTCGCCACCTGTACTACTTCTGGGTGGTGGCCAAGGAAGGCGGCGTCACGCGCGCCGCCGAGCGCCTGGGACTGGCGATCCAGACCATCAGCACCCAGCTCACCCAGCTCGAGCAATCGATCGGCAAGGCCCTGTTCATGCAGCAGGGCCGTGGTCTGCAGCTGACCGAGGCGGGGCGCCTGGCGCTGGCCTACGCCGACCAGATCTTCCTGCTGGGCGAACAGTTGCAGGAAGCGCTGGGCGAAGCCGACAGCGGACGCACCCGGCTCACCGTCGGCATTTCCGATTCCCTGCCCAAGCTGACCGCTTTCCGCCTGCTGGAGGCGACCCTGCACCTGGCCACGCCGGTGCGCCTGGTGTGCTACGAAGACCAGTTCGAGGCCCTGCTGGCCGACCTGGCCCTGCACAAGCTGGACGTGGTGCTGACCGACCGCGCGGTGCGCTCGGGCACCACCTTGCGCGTGTTCAGCCACATGCTCTTCGAGAGCGACACCATCGTGGTCGGCACGCCGGCCCTGGCGGGGGCCTACGCCGAAGGCTTTCCGGGCAACCTGAACGGCGCACCGTTCCTGCTGCCGACCCGCAACAATGCCTTGCGCGGACGCATCGACGAATGGTTCGAGCTGCACAATGTGCGCCCCGATGTGGTCGGCGAATTCGAGGACAACGCCTTGCTCAACACTTTCGGACGGCGCGGCGCCGGCCTGTTTTTCGCGCCGGCGGCCCTGGCCACCGACCTGGCCGACCAGTTCGGGGCGGTGCTGGCCGGCCACGTGCCGCAGGTGCGCGAGCACGTCTACGCGATCTCGAACGAACGCAAGATCAAGCATCCCGCGGTCGAAGCGATCCTGTCGGCCGTGCATCAGGGTGTGTTCAGCACGCCATGAACGGTACAATGGCCATCCCGGTCCCCTGTGGCCAAGCGAAAAACTAACACCACTCTCTATGCAAAATGCCTTACTGGTCCTGCTCGCCCTGTTCCTGGTCGCGCTCAATGGCTTTTTCGTGGCCGCCGAATTCGGCATCGTCACACTCCGAAAAACCCGCGTGCGCGCCATCGCCAAGAGCCAGGGCCTGCGCGGGCGCCTGCTGGGCAAGGTCCACGGCCAGCTCGACGCCTACCTGTCGGCCTGCCAGCTGGGCATCACCCTCGCCTCGCTGGGCCTGGGCTGGGTGGGCGAACCGGCCTTTGCCAGTATCCTCGAACCCGTGTTCGGCATGATCGGCATCGATTCCGAGAAAATCATCCATACGGTATCGTTCGTGGTCGCCTTCAGCGTGATTTCCTTCCTGCACATCGTGGTCGGTGAGCTGGCGCCGAAATCGCTGGCGATCCGCAATCCGGAAGTGGTCGGCCTGTGGACCGCGCCGGCGCTGTACGTGTTCTACTGGTCGATGTACCCCGCCATTTACGTGCTCAACGGTAGCGCCAACATGGTGCTGCGCCTGGCGGGCCTGTCCGGTCCGGGCGGGCATGACGCGCACTATTCCACCGATGAGCTCAAGCTGATCCTGCGCACCAGCCAGCCCGGCGAAAAGTTCACCCGCGACGAGCGCCACATCCTGGCCCAGTCCCTCGACTTCAGCCAGCTGTCGGTGGCCGACCTGATGCGTCCGATCAATGAAGTCATCGCCCTGCACGCCAGCAAATCGCTGGAAGACAATTTGCAGACCGTGGTGAGGAACCGTTTCAGCCGCTATCCCTACTTCGATACCAATGGCGAAGACGTGCTCGGCGTGATTCACCTGAAGGATCTGTTTTTCGCCCAGCAGGCCGGGCGTCCGATCAAGGACCTGAACCAGTTCCTGCGGCCGGTCGAGACGATGTCGGCGCGCACCCCGGCGCAGCAAATGTTCCGCCGTTTCCGCGACGGTGCGCCGCACTTTGCGCTGATCGGTGAAAAGGGCAAGCGCCCGGTCGGCTTCATCACCCTCGACAACCTGCTCGGCGCCATGGTCGGTGAAATCCGCGATGAATTCCGCCTCAACGAAAACGACTGGCTGCGCCAGCCGGACGGTACCCTGATCGGCAAGGCCAGCCTGCCGATCTTCTCGCTCGAACGCATTCTCGGCATCGATATCGATAACGAGACGCTGGGACTGGATGAAGTGGAATCGGTGGGTGGTTTGCTGATGGTCAAGCTGGGCGACATTCCCAAGCAGGGCCAGCGGATCGAATTTCCGCACTTCGACATCGTGGTCAAGAAGATGAACGGTCCGCGCATCGTGCTCATCAAGGTGATCCCGCAGGTCGAGCGCACGCTCGACACGGACGAGCAGGACTAGGCACACGGCCCGCAGGAAAGTCCGGGGCGCGATACGATCCCGGCTTCAATAATCAATGACGGCAGTTGCGATTGTGTCGGCAGCGCCCGGTGTCCGGTCTGGCACCGGGTGGGATGGGATAGTGCCTAGACGTCGTTGACGACGGCCGGCTCGATGCCGGTCCATTCGCGCATCAGCGAGTAGCCCACCGCCAGCAGGGTCGGGCCGATGAACAGGCCGACAAAACCGAAGGCCAGTACCCCGCCCAATACCCCCAGCAACACCAGCAGGAATGGCAGGCTGCTGCCGCGGCTGATCAGCATCGGCTTGACCACGTTGTCGACGCCGCTGATGAGCACCAGGCCCCACACCACCATGAAGATGGCCCAGCCGGTCTGGCCCTGGTTGAACAGCCAGATCGCCGCCCCGCCCCAGATGATCGGCGGGCCGACCGGCACCAGCGACATGACGAAGGTGGCCACGGCCAGCAGCGGCACCGCCGGCACTCCGGCAATCACGAAGCCGATGGCGGCCACCAGGGCCTGCGCCAGTGCCGTTCCCAGCAAGCCGTACATGACGCCGCGCACGGTCTGGCTGACGGTGCTGGCGATCCTGGGCGCACGCTCGCCGATGATGCGGTCCATGGCCACGCCGATGGCGATGAGCAAAGTGTGGCCATCGCGGTACAGGAAAAAGCTGACGAAGGCGGCCAGGCTCATCTGCGCGACGCCGGCGCCCAGCACGATGCCGCCGCCCAGCAGGTAGTGGCGCGCCGGTTCCAGCAGGCGCTGGGCCAGTGCCATCATCTGTTCGCGGCTCGACACCAGGTTGCCCACATAGCTGTACAGCGTTTCGCCGACCACGGGAATCTGGCGCAGCCAGGCCGGCGGCTCGACGTGGCCGGTGGCCACCGCGGTTTTGAGCTGGTCGTAAAAGCGCCCGATATCGTCGGCCAGGTTGTACGCAACCAGCGCAATCGGCAGGATCACCAGGCACGTCAACGTCAAGGTCAACGTCAGCGCGGCCAGGGTACGGCGTCCGCGCATGCGCCCCAGCACGTACAGGTAGATCGGCCAGGAAGAGATAACGATGGCGGCGGCGAACAGGATCGCCGCCAGGAACGGGCGCAGCACGTACAGGCAGCCGATGGTGAGCAGCGCGATGGCGCCCATGTAAGCGTAATTCTTGCTGCCGCGTGCCTGTTCCATGGTCGTCCCGTCAGGTAAGTAGGTGGATCAGTCGAGCAATTGTTTGATGTCGTGCACGATCGGGCCCGGGCCCTTGCCATGACGCACGAACAGGCGAACCTTGCCGTTGCGGTCGAACACATAGCTGGCCGCGGTGTGGTCCATCGAATAGCTGCCCTCGGCCTTGCCGTCGACCCTGGCGTAGAACACCTTGAATTCCTTGGCTACCTTGGCGGTCGCTTCCGCATCGCCATACAGGCCGAGGAAGCGCGCATCGAACGCCGGCACATACTGGGCCAGCAACTCCCTGGTGTCGCGCGCGGGGTCGATGGTGACGAACAGCACCTGCACCTGGTCGGCCTTGGGACCGAGTTCCTTCATCACCGCCGCCATTTCGGCCATGGTGGTCGGGCACACGTCCGGACACTGGGTGAAGCCGAAAAACATCACCACCACCTTGCCCTTGAAGTCGGCCAGGGTGCGCGGCTTGCCGTTGTGGTCGGTCAGCGCGAATTCGCGCGCGTACGGCAGTCCGGTCAGGTCGGTGTTCTGGAAACTGAGTGGCTTGGCGGCCGGTTTGTCGCACCCGGCCAGCAGCAGGCCCAGCGCGCACAGAGCGAGCAATTTTTTGATCATATTTTGACGTAGTGGTCGAGCAGCAAGGCTGCAAACAGCAGCGACAGGTAAATGATGGACCAGGTGAACGCCTTGCGCGCCACCTGGTCGGAATAGTGGCGGTACACCTGCCAGCCATGCCACAGGAACACGGCATTGAGCACCACGGCCGAGGCCAGGTAGATGTGTCCGCTCATGCGCACCGCGTACGGCAGCAGCGTGGTGGCGGCCAGCGCGATCGAATACAGCCAGACGTGGAAACCGGTGAAATTCATGCCGTGCGTGACCGGCAGCATCGGCAGGCCCGAGCGCGCATAGTCGTCGCGCCGGTACATGGCCAGCGCCCAGAAGTGCGGCGGGGTCCACACGAAAATGATCAGCACCAGCAGCCAGGCTTGCATCGGCACGTCGTTGGCGACCGCGGCCCAGCCGAGCGCCGGCGGCATGGCGCCCGACAGGCCGCCGATGACGATGTTCTGCGGCGTGGCCGGTTTCAGGATCATGGTGTAGATGACGGCGTAGCCGACAAAGGTCACGAAGGTGAGCCACATGGTCAGCGCATTGACCATCGTGTACAGCACGGCCATGCCGGCGCCGCCGATGATGGCCGAAAAGATCAGGGTCTGGGTCTTGGTCAGTTCGCCCATGGCGGTGGCGCGGCGCGCGGTGCGCGCCATGCGCGCATCGATCTCGGCTTCGAGCAGGCAGTTGACGGCGAACGCGGCGCCGGCCAGCAGCCAGATGCCGACCGTAGCCGGCACCAGGATGCGCCAGCTGGGCACGCCTTCGGTGGCCAGCAGCATGCCGATCACCGCGCAGAACACGGCCAGCTGGGTTACTCTCGGTTTGGTCAGCGCCCAGTATTGGGCGGCGCGGTTGGCGGATTTGTGTGTTGCGGTCTGGGTTGTCATTGGTGGTGGCTTGCTTGCAGTACCGGGCCGGAGGGGTACTTGATCTTGTAGTTTAACATGGTCACCATCAGCACCAGCAGCGCGGCGCCGGCGTTATGCAGCACGGCGATGGTCAGCGGGAAGTTCAGGTAGACGGTGGCGATGCCGGTCGCGGCCTGGACGGCGAGCACGATGGCGATCCCGCGCGCGTGCCTGGCCACGCCCGGATGGGCGCGCGCGCGCCACGCCGCCAGGCCCAGCACGGCCAGCACGACGAAGGCGAAGTTGCGGTGCACCCAGTGGATCGCGGTCAGGGCGGAGAACGGCAGGTAGTGGCCGGCCGCGGTCTTGCCCAGCTCGCGCCACAGGGTAAAGCCATGCTCGAAGTCCATCTCGGGCACCACTTTGCCGTTGCAAAGAGGGAAATCGGCGCAGGCCAGGGTCGCGTAGTTGGTGCTGACCCAGCCGCCCAGGGCGATCTGGATCGTCAGCACCACGGCGGCGGCCAGCGCCAGGCGGCCCAGCATGCTGGGCGCGCCGGCGGCGGGCGCGGTAAAGCGCCCATGGGCCAGCGCGGCGGCGCGGTTCTGGCGCGCACCCAGCCACACCAGCATGGACAGCAAGCCCATGCCCAGCAGCAGGTGGATGGTGACGATGACCGGCTGCAGCTTGAGCGTCACGGTCCAGGCGCCAAAAGCGCCCTGGATCAGCACGAACACGAACAGCGCGGTCGGCAGGCCGGGCGCGAACTCGGCGCGGCGCGTCTTGCGCCACTGAACCCAGGCGGTTCCCATCAGCGCCACGATCAGCACACCAATGCCCATCGCCAGGTAGCGGTGGATCATTTCGATCCAGGCCTTGACCACGGTCACGGGGCCGGTCGGCATCAAGGTTTCGGCGGCGACGATCTCGGCATGCGCGAGGAACGGATTGGCGGCGCCATAGCAGCCCGGCCAATCCGGGCAGCCCAGGCCCGAATCGGTCAGGCGCGTAAAGGCGCCGAAGACGATCAGGTCGAACGTGAGGAACACCGTGACCCAGACCAGCTTGCGGTATTTGTTGGGGTCGGACGACATCCAGACCATCGCCAGCGGCAGGCAGGCCGCCAGCAGTCCGATCAACCCCAGTTGCACCATGGACGAGAATTGCATCGCTTAACCGATCGCGGACGCTTTGAGCAGCTTGTACATGTCCTTCTTCACCTTGGCCGGATCAGGCTGCTTGGGGAAGCGCATCATCAGATGCCCCATCGGGTCGATCAGGTACATGTGCTCGTCCACCTTGCCGCCCGGCTCGACCGGCAGCCAGGACGTCACGGCCGCGGCCGGGACGCGCAGCATGCGGGTGCCGTCGACCACACGCATGAGCATGGTGTCGATCGGGGTCGCGTCGGTGATCAGCCAGACGCGCTCGATGCGCTCCATTTCCTTGCCCTGCATCAGGCGCAGCTGGCGCATCGCGACCAGCTGGTCGCGGCAGGCTTGCGGGCACTCGCCCGGACCGACCTGCAGCATGATCCATTTGCCCTTCCAGGCGTCGAGCGCGATCGGCTTGCCGTCGAGCGTGGTAATGCCCATCGCCGGCGGGATCGGGTACTTTTGCGGCTCGATCAGGGTCCCGTAGTTGGTGCGCCCGGTCGGCTTGATCACGTAATAGGTCAGGTAGGAAAACAGCATCGGCGCCGCGCACACGAAGACCACGGCCAGCAGTTTCCAGCGGCCGCTCCATTGACTTGCTTTAGTCGTTTTGTTTTGTTCCACGTTGAAATCCTGTAATCACGAAAAAGAGCAGCGCCATGACCGCCAGCGCATACCATTGAAATGCATAACCCTGGTGTTTTTCCACGTTCAGGGAGGGTGCCGGCCAGTTGCGCACCAGCTTGTCGCCGGCCGGCGCCGGGCCGCTTTGCTCGATAAAGAAGGGCTGCACCGCCAGCTTGCTCGCTTGCGCGAACTCGGCCGGCGTCAGGTTTTGCAGGATCGCCTTGGGCGCGACCGGCGCCGCCGTTCCGAGCTGCATCACCTTGCCCATGCCTGCGCGCGCCAGGCCCGTGATGGTCACCGTGCCGGCCGGCGTATCGAACTGCGGCAAGCGGTCGTACTGGCCGGTGTAGCGCGGCAGCCAGCCGCGTGCCACCAGCACGTGCATATCAGTACCCTCGATGCGCAGCGGCATCAGCAGGTAAAAGCCGGCCTTGCCTTCCTGCGGACGGTTGTTCAGGAACAGCGGCCAGTCGCGCACGAAGGTGCCGGTCGCCGTCACCGGGCGCAACTCGACCTGGGCCGGCGTGAGCGCGGCCGCGCCGAGCACCACCGGGGCGGCGCCGGCGCGCGCCGTGATGGCCTGCTGCAGGCCGATTTTCTCGGCCGCGCGCCCATCCTGCCAGCGCCCCAGGGCGATGCCGAGCGCCACCAGCAGCACCGTAGCCACGAAGGGGATCGCCCGAAACCGGAAGCCGATACGCATTACAATGGTGCCTTACTCAAAAAATTCGAGCTCATTATGAAAATCCTCGTCGCTATTGCCTTCATGCTCATCATCGGAAGCCTGGGCTCTGCCCTGTTCTTCCTGATGCGCGACAAGGGCAAGAGCAACCGCACGGTGCACGCGCTGGCGATGCGCGTGGGCCTGTCGATTACCCTGTTCCTGGTGCTGCTGGGCAGCTACAAGATGGGCTGGATCGCGCCGACCGGCATTCGCTGACGCTGAGCGGCCCTCGGCCAATCAAGGTCATTCCCAACCGCAAAAAACCGGGGACAGGCCACCGCTTGGTGGACTGTCCCCGGTTTTTCTTGTTCTAAACCTGCCGGAGGGCGCACCCTCCGCTGCATGCCGCCATTTACAGCCAGTAGACGACGATGTACAGGCCGAGCCAGACCACGTCGACAAAGTGCCAGTACCAGGCGGCGCCTTCGAAGCCGAAGTGGTTCTCGGCGGTGAAGTGGCCCTTCATGACGCGGTACAGGATCACCGACAGCATGATCGCGCCGAGCGTCACGTGGAAACCGTGGAAACCGGTCAGCAGGTAAAAGATCGAACCGTAGATGCCCGAGGTCAGTTTCAGGTTCAGGTCGCTGTAAGCGTGCATGTACTCGTAGGCCTGGAAGCCCATGAACACGAAGCCGAGCAGGATGGTGGCGGCGAGCCAGAACGCGGTCTTGGCGCGGTGGCCGGCGCGCAGGGCGTGGTGCGAAATGGTCAGGGTCACGCCCGACAGCAGCAGCAGCGCGGTGTTGATGGTCGGGATCGGGAACGGACCCATGGTCGTGAAGTTGTCGATGGTGCCGGCCGGGCTGGCGCCGCCCCACTGGGCTGCGAAATCAGGCCAGATGATCTTGTGATCGAGGTCGCCCAGCCATGGCATGGTGATGGTGCGCGCATAGAACAGGGCGCCGAAGAATGCGCCGAAGAACATGATTTCGGAGAAGATGAACCAGCTCATCGACCAGCGGAACGACAGGTCGATGCGCTTACCGTACTGGCCCGCTTCGGATTCGCCGATGGCGTCGCCGAACCAGAAGTACAAGACCAGCAGCGTGGCCAGGATGCCGGCGATATTCATCGCCGGGCCCCACGATACGTCATTGACCCAGGCCGAAGCGCCGATCATCGTGACGAGCAGCGACAAGCCGGCGGCCATCGGCCATTTGGACGGGCCCGGCACAAAATAATACGGTGCGGCGGCGTGTGGTGAACTCATCTTCATCTCCTAAATCAAACTGTATGCGGTGAATTTATTGCTAATTTGTAAAAACTTAATCGGGCGGCCGATTTTACGACACGGCAAATTTCACCAATGCCACCAGCACGCCAATGAACAACATCACCCCAATCAATCCGGCAATTACCACATGCACCGGATTCAGGCTGGCCGAATCTTTTTCGTAATCGCTGCGCTTGCGGATGCCCAGGAAAGACCAGAACACCGCTTTCATCGTGGCGCCGAAAGACGCCTTGGCGCCGGTCGCGCTTTCCTCGCCCTGCTTTACATCGGTCATGGCGGCCCCTTACTTTGCTGCCTGGGTGCCGGCAATCTCGAAAAACGTGTACGACAAGGTCATCGTCTTCACGTTTTGCGGCAGGGCCGGATCGATGTAGAACACCACCGGCATCTGCCTGGCTTCATTCGCCTTCAAGGTCTGCTGCTTGAAGCAGAAGCACTCGACTTTTTTAAAGTGCTGCATCACCAGTTGCGGCGCGAAGCTCGGAATCGCTTGCGCCTGCACGGTCCGGTTCTGCGTATTGACCACCTCGTACACCACGGTGGTCAGTTCGCCCGGATGGACTTCGATTGAACTCGTGGTCGGGCGGAAACGCCACGGACCCTGCGAATTGCCATCGAACTCGATCGTGATCTTGCGCGAGGTGTCGATCTGGGTATTCTTGTCGTACTTCACCGTGCCATCGGACTGGGTCAGTACGTTGATTCCGAGCATTTCGCACAAGTGCTTGTACACGGGAATCAGGGCGTAGCCAAAACCGAACATGATCACCGCCACGACCAGCAGCTTGCCGAGCATGGTGCGATTGAGCTTGAGCTTTCCGGATTCTTCAGTTGCCACGTCAGCTCACAGCCAAATACGTTTGATAAATACCATGGCAAAGAAAAATGCCGCCAGCACGGCCAGAATCAGGCCGGTTCTTGCATTGTTCGGTTTTTTTGGATCAGACATCGCGTTCCACTTACAAGTTCAGTGGCGCGGGCAGCAATTCGCTGTCCGCGCCGCTGTATTACTTTACCGTTACTTTACCGTCGGCGGTGTTTCAAAGGTGTGGAACGGGGCCGGGCTCGGCACGGTCCACTCCAGGCCTTCAGCGCCATCCCATGGCTTGTCGGCCGCTTTGGCGCCGCCACGAATGGTCGGCAGGATCACGCAGAACAGGAAGTACACCTGCGACAGGCCGAAACCGAACGCGCCGATGGTGGCGATCGTGTTGAAGTCGGTGAACTGCGCCGGGTAATCCGCGTAGCGGCGCGGCATCCCCGCCAGACCCAGGAAGTGCATCGGGAAGAAGGTGATGTTAAACGTGATCAGCGACAGCCAGAAGTGCATCTTGCCGCGGAATTCGCTGTACATGTGGCCCGTCCACTTCGGCGACCAGTAGTAGAAACCGGCGAACAGGGCGAACAGGGAACCTGCTACCAGCACATAGTGGAAGTGAGCCACGACGTAGTAGGTGTCCTGCAGCTGGATGTCGATCGGGGTCACGGCCAGGATCAGGCCGGTGAAACCACCCATGGTGAACACGAAGATGAAGCCGACCGAGAACAGCATCGGGGTCTCGAACGTCATCGAACCCTTCCACATGGTGGCGATCCAGTTGAACACTTTCACGCCGGTCGGCACCGCGATCAGCATCGTTGCGTACATGAAGAACAGCTGGCTGGTCACTGGCATGCCGGTGGTGAACATGTGGTGAGCCCAGACGATGAACGACAGAATCGCGATCGACGCGGTCGCGTAGACCATCGAGGCATAGCCGAACAGTGGCTTGCGGGCAAACGCCGGCAGGATCTGCGACACGATACCGAACGCAGGCAGAATCATGATGTACACCTCGGGGTGACCGAAGAACCAGAAGATGTGCTGGTACATGACCGGGTCGCCGCCGCCGGCAGCGTTAAAGAACGAAGTGCCGAAGTGACGGTCGGTCAGGGTCATGGTGATCGCGCCAGCCAGCACAGGCATCACGGCGATCAGCAGGTAGGCGGTGATCAGCCAGGTCCAGCAGAACATCGGCATTTTCATCAGGGTCATGCCGGGAGCGCGCATGTTCAGGATGGTGACGATGATGTTAATCGAACCCATGATCGACGAGGCGCCCATCAGGTGCATCGCGAAAATCGCCATGTCCATGCCGGGGCCCATCTGGGTCGACAGCGGAGCGTACAGGGTCCAGCCGGCAGCGGTTGCGCCGCCAGGCACCAGGAACGAGGTCGCCAGCAGGATTGCCGCGGGCGGCAGCAGCCAGAACGAGAAGTTGTTCATCCGTGCGAACGCCATGTCGGAGGCGCCCACTTGCAGCGGGATCATCCAGTTGGCGAAGCCGACGAAGGCCGGCATGATCGCGCCGAACACCATCACCAGACCGTGCATCGTGGTCAGCTGGTTGAAGAACTCGGGCTGGAAGAATTGCAGGCCCGGCTTGAACAGTTCGGTACGGATCATCAGCGCCAGCACGCCGCCGGACAGCAACATGATGAGCGAGAACCACAGGTACAGGGTACCGATATCCTTGTGATTGGTGGCGAACAGCCAGCGGGTCATCCCCGTCGGGTGATCGTGGCTATGATCGTGATCATGGCCGTGTGCGTGATCTAGTGTGCTTGTGCTCATAACTTACTCCCGATTACTTGTTACGTGCAGCCAGGACTTCGGCTGGTTGAACGATATTTTCCGTTGCCTTGTTCGACCAGTTGTTGCGGGTGTAAGTAATCACCGCAGCAATATCAGAATCCGACAATTGTTTCCAGCCTGGCATTTCGGTCGGGTACTTGCCCGACTTCTGGCCGTGCAGCAGCACATTGATCTGTTCCGCTTTCGCGCCCAGCACGACCGGCGAGGCGTCGAGCGCGGCGAACGCGTTCGGCACTCCCTTGCCGTTAGCCTGGTGGCAGACCACGCAATTGGTGGTGTAGACTTTTTCGCCTTTGACTTTCAGTTCGTCGATGGTCCACACTTTCGATGGATCGTCGGCCAGGGCAGCCATTTTCTTCTTCTCGCCTTCGACCCACTTGGTGTAGTCGGCGTCGGAGACGACATTGACCACGATCGGCATGAAGGCGTGTTCTTTACCGCACAGCTCGGCGCACTGGCCGCGGTAGACACCGATCTGCTCGGCCTTGAACCAGGTGTCGCGCACGAAACCGGGAATCGCATCCTGCTTGACGCCGAAGGCCGGGATCATCCAGGCGTGAATGACGTCGTTGGCGGTCAGGACGATACGGATCTTCTTGTTGACCGGCACGTAGATTTCATTGTCGACTTCCATCAGGTAGTTGACGCCGCGCGCTTCGGTCGGCTCGACACCTGGCGAACCGACTTGCGAACGCGGGGTTTTCAGGTTCGACAGGAAGGAAATGCCCTCGCCCTCGCCCTTGAGGTAGTCGTAGCCCCATTTCCACTGCATGCCGGTGGCTTTGATGGTGATGTCGGCGTTGGAGGTATCTTTCATCGCTACCACGGTCTTGGTCGCTGGCAGCGCCATCACGATCACGATCAGGAAAGGGACGACGGTCCAGGCGATCTCGACAGCGGTCGATTCGTGGAAGGTGGCCGGCTTGTGGCCCAGCGAACGGCGGTGCTTGAAGACCGAATAGAACATCACGCCGAACACCGCGACGAAGATCACCATACAGACGATCATCATCCAGGTGTGCAGGTCGTTGATTTCCGACGCAATCTTCGTCACTGGCATTTGCAGGTTCAGCTGGTATTCCACCGGACGTCCCTCCACCGGTGCAGCCAGCGCAGGGATGCTGGCCGAAATTGCCAGACCGAACATCAAGGCCTGAAGTCGCTTTGCATATGTCATGTTTTCCCCAACCACCCAAAAATAAAAATATTTTTTCTACGCCGAGCATCCTGATCGGATCCCGGCGCTCCGAAACCATCGCACAAAAAGGGCCCATACCGTCCCGGCGCGCTCACGGCACGGCGGACCCGACTGGAACCCTGACATCGGCCATAGGTGAACAAAGCACACTGATGAACGCTGACTTGCTATCGCTTTCGACTGCTGCACCGCTTCACAAGCACCGACAATTTTCGGTATCGATCAGCACAGTCGACAAAATTAGTCGTTGATTATACTCAAGGATAGCCCCCCTCATCAAGGGAAAATCCTGCCGTAACGGGTCAGCCGTCGCCTGTTTGCCCCGCTTTGACGGCCCTTTTGTACCATGTCTGGTACAAGTGACAGGCCCGGACCTAAAACCCTTGACGGCGCATCAACGCCCCTTGCGCGGCTCAAAACGGATGATCGCCTCGCCGGCGGCGGTCACGCGCGGCGCCGGACGGAAGGCGTGGCCGTAGATCACCTCGAATGTCAATCCCAGTTTGCCGTCCGCACGGCGCTGCCGCTCCAGCGCCGCCAGCATGCGCTGCCAGGCCGCGCGCCCGAACAGGCCGCGCCGGCGCGTGGCGAGCGGATTGCCGCCCAGCGCGCGGGCGTCGGCCAAGAGGGCCGCGGCCGTGTCGTAGGTGACCGTGATGACTTCCATGTCCATGACAGGGGTGGAAAACCCGGCCTCCACCAGCTGGTCGCCGAAGTCGTGCATGTCGACGAAAGGCAGCACGTGCGGGCTGGGGGCGGACCCGGTTCCGGTCCCGGTGTCGGCCTCGGCGAACGCCGTGCGCAGCTCGCGCAGGGTATCCGGGCCGAAATTGGAAAACATCAGCAAGCCATCCTGGCGCAGCACCCGGCGCCACTCCGCGAACACGCGGTCGGGCTGGGGATGCCAGTGCAAGGCCAGGTTGGACCACACCAGGTCGACCGAGTTCGGTCCGAACGGCAAACTGCCGAAATCGCCGCACAGCAGATCGACCCCGGCCTTGCCCGGCAAGAGCCGGCTGAGCATCTGATTGAGCGATTTCAGGGCCGAGGCCGGCGTTTTGGCCGCCTCGATCATGGCGGCGGCCGCGTCGAGGCCGACGATGTGGGCGGC
This sequence comes from Massilia pseudoviolaceinigra, assembly GCF_030846505.1. Classification (NCBI taxonomy): domain Bacteria; kingdom Pseudomonadati; phylum Pseudomonadota; class Betaproteobacteria; order Burkholderiales; family Oxalobacteraceae; genus Massilia; species Massilia pseudoviolaceinigra. The sequence continues at coordinate 112,187 of NZ_JAVCWL010000022.1, forward strand.
GGGATAATCTTTTTGCAACAACGCCAGGTCGGCACCGCTGCCGCAGCCGGCGTCGAGCACGCGCTTGGGCGCCACCTTGACCAGCATCAGGCGCTCATGCATGCGGGCGGCGATCTCGCGCCGCAGGAAATCGGACCGTTCCACGCGCTGCGGACGCGAGAACAGGGTACGCACGCGCGCCAGGTCGATCGGCGCGCTCAGGGTATCGGGGGTAGCCATGGAGGGTGAAATGAGCTGAGATGAGATAATGCCGGCAGTGTACCCGTTTGCCGTATTCCCGTTTGCCGCATTCCCATTTTGAAAGGGCAGTCCGATGAGCGCGTGGCCGCAGCGCGAAACCATGGCAGGCATGCTGCGCGCGCTGCTGCCCTCCACCTGCGCCTTGTGCGGGGGTGGCGCCGACGCCCCCGTGTGCGCGCCCTGCGCGCGCCAGTTCGTGGCCGCCGGCGGGGCGCGCTGCCGCTGCTGCGCCAATCCGCTCGGCGGCGCCGACGCCGGCCTGGCCTGCGGCGCCTGTCTGGCCGGCGCGCCGGCCTACGACGCCACCGTGGCCGCCAGCGACTACGCCAGTCCGCTCGACCAGCTGGTCCTGCGGCTCAAGTTCGGCGGCGCCCTCGCGCTGGCGCCCTGGTGCGCGCGCACGCTGCACGCGGCAGTGCTGGCCGCGCCCGGCTTTACGCTGCCCGAGCTTCTGTGTCCGGTGCCGCTGGGCCCGGCGCGGCTGAGCGAGCGCGGCTATAACCAGGCACTCGAAATTGCCCGGCCACTATCGGCGCTGCTGGGCATCGCCCTGCAGCCGCGGCTGACGCTGCGCCGGTTCGACACGCCGGCGCAATCGGGCGCGACGGCGGCCGAGCGCAAGAACAATATGCGCCATGCATTTCTGGTGGCGCCGGACATGCTGGCGCAGGTGCGCGGGCGCCACATCGGCGTGGTCGACGACGTCATGACCAGCGGACACACATTGAATGCGCTGGCGGCCACGCTCAAGCGCTTCGGCGCCGCGCGCGTGAGCAACCTGGTGTTTGCGCGCACGCCGCCGCACTGACTTTACAAAAGGAGAATGACTTGTTCCACGTCGTACTGGTAGAACCCGAAATCCCGCCGAATACCGGCAACATCATCCGCCTGTGCGCCAACACGGGGGCGCAGCTGCACCTGATCGAACCGCTGGGTTTCCCGCTCGACGATGCCAAGATGAAGCGCGCCGGGCTCGACTACCACGATTACGCCACCATGAAAGTCCACAAGAACTGGGAAGCGTACCTGAGCGATTGCCAGCCCGACCCGGCGCGCATGTTCGCGCTGACCACGCACGGCTCGTCGCCGTTCGCCGAAGCGAAGTTCCTGCCGGGCGACGTGTTCGTGTTCGGCGCCGAAACGCGCGGCCTGGCGCCCGCACTGCGCGAATCGTTCGCTCCAGCCCAACGCATCCGCCTGCCGATGCGCCCGGACAACCGCAGCCTGAATTTATCGAACACGGTGGCCGTGGTGGTGTTCGAGGCATGGCGCCAGAATGGCTACGCCGGCGGCGCCTGAGAAATTGCCGCACGATTGCATCAGTCCGGCAAAAATTCCCACGAAGCCTTACTATCATGACATCAGCGTTCCCCTGTCCGCTCCGTCATGATCAAGCTCCAGCTCCTGCTGCGCGATCCCGCCCGCGATCGCAGCGATGACCCCGCCCTGTGCGCCTTGCTCGAGGCGCACGGCATGCATGTGACCGCCTGCGGCATGGCCACCATCTCGGCTGAAGCCTCGCTGGCCGACGCAGAAAATTTATTCGGATCAATTCCAAATGTAAGGGCCGGGTTCGCATCCGATGTAACATCCACACCGGCACTCGCGATTCCGGCGGATCTGGAACACGCCGTCAGCCTGATTACCATCGCTCCACGCCACGCGGCGACGAGCCAACCTACCTAGGGGGAATCCATGCAGCCTTTCAAACCCAGCCCGCCCCGCCCTGCCGTCGATGAGCCGGCGCCGCCGCAGGAACAGCTGCGCATCGCCATCACCTTCAAAGGCCGTGCCAATACCGGTCCGACCAAGCTGGCGGCGCGCCTGTCTTCGCGCAGCATTCTCAGCTTCGAGCCCGCCCCGGGCGAAATGGAAACGGCGATCGAGGCGCTGCGCCAGCGCGGCTTCATCGTCTCCGGACGCGGGCGCATGACGGTATCGGTGCGCGGCACCGTGGCCCAGTTCGAGGAAGTGTTCGGCACGCGCCTGACCCCGTTCAACCTGAGCCCGAAGCAAACCTATTCGAGCGACCGCGTGTTCTACCCGGCCAAGGGCGCCCCATGGAATCCCGATCCCGCGCTCGCGGCGCTGATCGATGACGCCTATATCCAGTGGCCCCACATCTACCTGGCCGACCCGGGCGCCAGCGCGCGCCCGCCGGCGGTGGGCTATTACCACCTCGACGTGCTCAAGGATGTGCCGGCCAAGCTCAACGCGGCCCATATCCACAAGGAACGCCACCACGGCGAAGGCATCCGGGTTGCCATGATCGATACCGGCTTCGACCATTCGCATCCCTTCTTCACGCGCAACGGCTTCACCTCCTCGGTGGTGCTGGCGCCCTCGGCCACCAACCGCCACACCGATCCGGGCAGCCACGGCACGGGCGAGTCGGCCAATGTGTTCGCGGTGGCGCCGAAAGTGACCTTCATCGGCGTCAAGCTGGGCGACGATGCCGATCCGAACGGCGGCGCCAGCATCCTCGAAGGCTTCCAGGAAGCGCTCAAGCACAAGCCGCACGTCATTACCGTGAGCATGTGCTACGACTTGCGCGACAACAATGGCACCTCCGAACTGAAGGAATTGCCGAACGGCCTGAAACCACTGGAAGCGGAAATCCAGGCGGCGATTGCCAGCGGCATCGTGGTGGTCTTCTCTGCAGGCAACGGCCACTACGCTTTCCCGGCCTCGATGCCGGAAGTGCTCAGCGTCGGCGGCACCTTCGTGGCCGAAGACGGCGCCATGAAAGCGTCCGATTACGCGTCCGCCTTTACCAGCGGCATCTATTCAGGTCGACACGTGCCCGATGTGTGCGGCCTGGTCGGCATGCTGCCCAATGCCGACTACATCATGCTGCCGGTCCCGCCGGGGGCCGACATCGATACCGGCAACGCCGAGCATGACGGCACCACCGCCGGCGACGGCTGGGCCGTATTCAGCGGCACTTCGGCCTCGGCTCCGCAAATCGCGGCCGTGTGCGCCCTGCTGCTGCAGAAAAACCCCAAGCTCACGCCCGCCGAGATCAAGGCCTTGCTGGTGCGCACCGCGATCGATGTGCGCGAGGGCTCGGCCAGTCCCTCCAGCGATCCGGAAGGCAAGGGCATCAAGGCCGGACCGGGCATCGATGGCGCCACCGGGGCCGGCCTGGTCGACGCCTTCGCCGCCTGGCAGCAGGCGTAGCGATGGATTCACCAAGCGAAGTACGGGTTGGCCTGATCGGCTACGGCTTTTCCGGAGCCACTTTCCAGGCGCCGCTGATTGCCTCGGTGCCGGGCCTGCGCCTGACCCGCGTGTGTTCCAGCCAGAGCGAGCGCGTGCTGCGCGACTTTCCGGATGTCGAGGTGGTGGCCGACCCGGCCGAACTGATGGCATCAAGCGAGGTCGATCTGGTGGTGGTCGCCACCGCCAACGCCAGCCATGCGCCGCTGGCCAGGCAGGCGCTGCTGGCCGGCAAGCACGTGGTGGTGGAAAAACCGTTCACCATCACCCTCGACGAAGGCGCCGAGCTCATTGCGCTGGCCGAACAGCGGCAGCTGCACCTGAGCGTGTTCCACAACCGGCGCTGGGACAGCGATTTCCTGACCCTGCGCCAGACCATCGATGCGGGCCTGCTCGGGCCCATCAACATGTACGAGGCGCATTTCGACCGCTACCGCCCCAATGTGCGCGGACGCTGGCGCGAACAGGATTTGCCCGGTTCCGGCATCTTGTACGATTTGGGCGCGCACCTGATCGACCAGGCGCTGGTCCTGTTCGGCAATCCCGATTGCGTCAACTGCGACATGGGTGTGCAGCGCAGCACCGACAGCGGCAGCGACGCCGCCGACGACTATTTTCACCTGACCATGCGCTACGGCGCGCGCCGCGTGATCCTGCATGCATCCTCGCTGGTGCTGCAGGCCGGGCCGCGCTTTACCGTCCATGGCGACACCGGCAGTTTCATCAAGCATGGGATGGACCCGCAGGAAGCGGCGCTGATGCGCGGCGAGCGTCCCGGCACGCCCGGCTGGGGCGTGGAGCCTGAGTCGCTGCACGCGCAGCTCAGTTTCGTGAAGGGGGCGCTGACGGTGATCGGCAAGGCGCAATCGCTGCCCGGCTGCTACCAGGAATATTATCAGCGCGTGGCCGACGCCATCGTCCACGGAAAAAGCTTGCCGGTGACGGCGCGCGAAGGCCTGGCGGTGATCAAGATCATCCGCATGGCCATGCAAAGCCACGCGCAGCAGCGCAGCGTGACGTTCGAGTAGAACCGTAGACTCGTCGTTCCCGCGAAGGCGGGGACGACGGCTCTCTGGTCTGCGGTCTGCGGTCTGCGGTCTGCGAAAGTCTTTTCAAATCGCGACTGCGCTACAAGGATTCGCTGACCCTGAGGTAATCGCGCAGCACGCGCACCACCAGCGCGTGGTCGTCTGCGCCCGGGAGCCCTGCCACGGTAATGGTGCCGGCCACGCCGCTGCCGCGTATCGTCAGCGGAAACGCGCCGCCCAGCGCCGCGAACTGGCGCGGATCGAGCGTGGGAATGGCGTAAATGGTGCCCCCGCCCAGCGTCACCTGCGTGTGCACATGGTAGGAACTGTGCCCGGTGCGCTTGACCAGATTACTCTTGCGCCAGATCCAGTGCGCGTGGTCGGCCGGTGTGCCGTTCATGGCGTGATAGAACAGGCGCTGTCCATGGCGGGTGATGTCCACCGTGATCGCCTGGCGCGCCTCGCGTGCCGCCCGCACCAGCCGCAGGCCGATTTCCAGCGCGACGTCGCTGTTGAAAAACTCGAACTGGAGCAGCTCCTCCTGGCGCGCCAGCATCGCCAGCCGCAGGTACGGATCGTCCCGTTTCACGGCGCCGCCCCGCCCAGCACATCGAGCGCCGCCGACACGTACACCAGCGGCGCATTCCAGTTGATCGCCACTTCGTTGCTGGCGTAGCTGCAGTCGTCGTCGATATACGACAGCGCCGGCAGCGCCGACGGATATTGCGCCTTGCAGTCGCCCTTGTCCTGCTGGCCCGCATGCGGCCCGCCAGCCAGAAAACCCGGCACGGGCGCCGCCACCTGGTCGGCCATCGACGGCCGGTGATGCGGCTGGCGCACCTGGCGCGCGCCGAACCCGGTCACGAACGAATACCCAGTGGCGTTACGCCCCAAGACATAATCGAGGCCGGCCTGCGCCGCGTCGAGGTAATCGCGCTTGCCGTTCAGGCGGTACGCCTGCAGCAGCATCATCGACTGGTTCAGCGCCACCGCATTGCTGCCCCAGACAAAGTCGGCCCCCTGCATCGCCACGCCATAGGCCGAGGCGCGCCATCTGGCGGTCAGCGCCGCGGCCAGGCCATCGATGCGCGCGGCGATCAGGGACTGATCGGCCACCGCGCTCAGGCTTTTCCGGTGGTGCGCAAGTGAGATCCATGCCAGGCCGCGCACGTCGGCCCATTCGGGCACGCTAGCGCTCACGCCGGCCGGCTTCATGGCCGCGTAGTAGCTGTCCTTGCCGCTGCTGATATACAGTTCGGCCGCGGCCCACGCGAATTCGTCCTCGAAAGTGGCGTCGCCGTATTCACCCGTGACCACGCCCGGCGGATTGCGAAACGCCATGGCCGGATTGGCGCGCGCCCATTCCCACGCAGCTTCGGCCGCGCGCAGCATCTTCGCCGACAGGCCGGGACGCTGCTGCTCGTAGGGTTTGAGCACGCGGCTGGCGGCCGCCATGGTGGCGGCGAAATCGAGCGCCACGGCCGTCCCCTTCTGCACCACGTAGCGCGGTTCGTTGCTGGCCTGGGCGGGCATGACGATGCCGTCGAAACGCAGGTTGGTCAGCTTGTTGTACACGCCGCCGTCATGCGGGTCCTGCATGGTCAGCATCCACTCCAGGTTCCACAGCGCCTCGTCGAGGATGTCGGGCAGCGTGTTGCCGCTCTCCGGAATGGCGCTGCGCTGGCGCGCAAAATAATCCGGAAAATGCTCGAACGCGGCCAGCAGCGTGTAGGTCGAGATGCCCGAATTGACGACGTACTTGTTATAGTCCCCGGCATCGTACCAGCCCTTGGGGCTGGAGATAACGGTGCCTTCCGGCCGCGCCTTCGATGCGGCGGAGGCATGCACCAGCACGCGCGAGTCGGGATGCCCGGCCGCCCGCGCATACGCGCCGGCGTGGGCGGCGTCGAGCGCCATGCCGGAGCGGTTGAAATAGAACGCCTTGAGCGCGGCGCGGTTCAGGTCAGCGTACACGCCGGCGCGCACCGCGAACGGCTCGGAGGTCGCGGCGCCGGGGGCGCGGATGCGATAGTCGCCGGGCCGCGTCAGGGCCGAAAAATCGGCCAGCATGACCGTTTCGCCCGACTCGCGCCAAACGGCGGCCGGCCCGGCGCGGCCGCGCCAGGCGACGGCGCCGCTGGCGGCGTCGATCACCTCGACCTCGCCGGCAGCGCCGGCCGGCAGCACGGCCACCTTGTGCGCCTGCGGCAGGAAACCGAGCTGGTTGACACGGATCGTGCCGGCAGAGGCGTTGGCATATGCGCCGGCCGCCAGCAGAATCGATAACAGGCAGGCCGGTGCGCGCCTCATGCCGGCACCGCTCGGGAGTTCTCCGGATCTTCGCCGGCCGCTTCGTCGATGTAGAACGGCGCGAACCAGGTGGCGATGAATGATGGAATGGTGGCGACCATCACGAAGATGAAGTAGGTAATGTAGCCCATCCACTCCTGCAGATGGCCGCTGATGGCGCCCGTGACCATGCCGCACAGCCCCATGATGCCGGTGCCGAAGGCGTAGTGGGTGGTGGTGTACTTGCCCGGCGCGAGCTGCTGCATCAGGTAGATCATGAAGCCGACCGCGCCGAAGCCGAAGAAGAATTTCTCGATCATCACGCCGGCCGTGATCAGCGACAGGCTCGTTGGCAGGTAGACGGCCATGATCAGGAAGGTCACGTTCGGGATGTTCACCGCGCAGCACAGCACGAACAGCGTTTCCCTGAGGCCGCGCTTGGCCACGTACAGGCCACCGAGCAGGGACCCGAGCAGCACAGCCGCCAGGCCGTAAGTGCCGTAGATAAGGCCCAGCATTTCGTTGTTCAGTCCCAGCCCGCCCTTGGCGACCGGATCGACCATGAAAAACGGACCGATCTTTTCCAGGAAGCCGATACTGAGGCGGAACAGGAAAGCAAAGGCGATCATGCGCCAGATGCCGCGCTTCTGGAACAGGGTGACGAAGGAATCCATCAGGATATGCCCGGCCGCCTTGACGCTCGATGGCGTGTTCTCGGCGCGCGCGCCGTCCGGCATGAAGCGCGCGTGCCACAGTGCCAGCACCAGCGTCAGGCCGGCGACCAGGAAGAAAATGATGCGCCACGATTCGATCCAGTCCGGGCCGAACACGGCGGCGTCGTGGTGGAACACGTTCACGTGCAGCCAGCCGCTCAGGTACACCATGCCGCCGGCGGCGACGATCGGGCCGACGTTCCAGCTCAGGCTCTGGATGCCGCAGTACAGCGACTGCGCGCGCGAATCGAGCGAGGTGACGTACACGCCGTCGCTGGCGATATCGAGCGTTGCGCCGACGAAGGACAGGGCCCAGAACAGCGCCATCAGGATCGCCATGTAGTTCGGCAGCGCCATGACCAGCGCGATGCCGATGAAACCGAGGCCGATCAGCACCTGCGCGCACAGCACGAAGAACTTCTTGGTGCGGTACATTTCAACGAAGGGCGCGAATAGCGGCTTGACCGTGTACGCCAGGATCAGGAGGCTCGAATACTGGGCCGCCTTGCCGTTGTCCATGCCGAGATTCTTGAACATGATGGCGGTAACGGTGGTCAGCATCACGTAGCCGAGCGCCATCATGAAGTAACCGGTCGGCACCCACAGCAGGGGCGAGACGGACGGTTTAGAAGCGTGCATGGTCGTTTTCCATTTCAAGAGGATGCTGCGGCAGGGGCGCCGGCGACACAGCGCGCGGCGCGGGGCCGCTTAGCGCCAGGTCGGCCAGATGCGCCGACAGGATCGCTGCCGCGCCCAGCATGGCAGGATATTGGGCGGTGATGACCAGCGTCGGAATCTGCGCGATGAAGGCGCTGAAACGTCCCTTGTTTTCGAAGCGCGCCCGAAACGGCGACTGAGCGAAATACGCACCCAGTCGCGGCACCACGCCGCCGCCGATATACAGGCCGCCGCGCGCGCACAGGGTGACCGCCAGGTTGGCTGCGACGGTGCCCAGCATACCCGAAAAGCAGTCCAGCGTTTCACGGCACAGGGGGTCGCTGCCGGCCAGGCCGCGCTCGACGATTTCGGCCGTGGAGAGACTGGCGTCGACCTGCAGGCCGCGTTTGGCGGCCAGTGATTCGCGAATGAGCACGATGCCCGGTCCGGAAACGATGCGCTCGGCCGAGACATGCTCGTAACGCTGCCAGCAATGCTGCAGGACCGCCACTTCGCGTTCGTCGAACGGCGAAAAGGCGACATGCCCGCCTTCGCTCTGCACCGCCACCCAGCGCCCGTCGACCGGCACCAGGGCGGCCACGCCCAGGCCCGTGCCGGCGCCCACCAGGCCGATCACGCCGGTGGCGACGGCCCGGCCGGAGCCGATCTGCTCCAGGTCCGACGGCCCCAGGGCCGGCAGCGCCATCGCCAGCGCGGCGAAGTCGTTCACCACCAGCAGGGTATCGAGACAGAGCGCCTGGCGCGAGGCGGCGATCGAAAACGCCCAGTGGTGATTGGTCATCTTGACGGCGTCGCCGTCGACCGGGTTGGCGATCGCGATGACCGCATGGCGCACGCGCCGCGCCGGCAGGCGGTTTAAATAGGCGCGCACAGCATCGTCGAACTGCGCGTAGTCGGCGCAGGCCAGGGTGTGTACGTCGCCCACCCGCCCGGCGCCGTATTCGAGCGCGAAGCGCGCGTTGGTGCCGCCGATGTCGGCCAGCAGGCGCGCACCATCGGCATAGGAATCATGAACCATGTTGCCTCCAATGGAAGAACAGTCGATCAGCGCTGGCGCTGGGCGGACAGGAAATCGCGGTACCAGATGGCGCTGTCCTTGAGGGTACGCGCCTGCGTCTCGTAATCGACATGGACGATGCCGAAGCGCTTGGCGTAGCCGGAGTTCCATTCGAAGTTGTCGAGCAAACTCCAGAGGAAGTAGCCGCGCACGTCGACGCCCTGCTCCATGGCCGCCTTGAGCGCGTCCAGGTGCGTCTGCACGTAGGCGATGCGCGCCGGGTCGGCCACCTTGCCGTCGCTGACCGCGTCCGGATTGGCCATGCCGTTCTCGGTGATGTAAATCGGCGGCAGCATGTATTCGGCATTGAGCTTGACCAGCAGCTCGGTCAGCCCCTGCGGGTAGATCTCCCAGCCCATGTCGGTGAAACCGAGCTTGCCGGGCGGGGTGCGCGGCGGCGTTTCGGCGCTGCAGAAAGAGCGGAAGTAGTAATTCACGCCGAGGAAGTCGATCGGCTGGGCGATGGCGGCCATGTCGCCGTCGTGCACCACCGGCGCGTTCTCGCCGTGCGCGCGCAGCGCCAGTTCCGGATAGCGGCCCTTGAAGATCGGGTCCATGAACCACTGCACCGAACGCGCGTATTCGAGTTCGGCCATGGCACGGTCAGCCTCGGAATCGGTGGCCGGGTCGGCCGTCCACTGGTTCAGCACAATGCCCAGCTGGGCCGAGGCGGCGGCGGCGCGCATCGACGTCATCGCCAGCCCGTGCGAGAGCAGCAGATGATGCGACACCTGGATCGCCTGCCTGGCGTCGGCCACCCCAGGCGCGAACTGCGCATTGTTGTAACCGAGGTTGGCGCTGCACCATGGCTCGTTATGGGTGGCGATGGCATCGATGCGGTTGCCGAAGCGGCGCGCCACTTCGTGCGCGTAGTCGGCGAAGCGGTGCGCGGTGTCGCGATTGAGCCAGCCGCCATCGTCCTGCAAGCCTTGCGGCAGGTCCCAGTGGTACAGGGTCAGGTGCGCCTTGACATCTTTCGCCGCCAGTTCGTCGAGCAGGCGGTCGTAGAAACCGAAACCGGCTTCGTTCCAGGCGCCCTTGCCGCTCGGCTGGACGCGCGCCCAGGCCATCGAGAAGCGGTAGGCATCCACGCCCAGCGACGAAATCAGGCCCACGTCTTCGCGATAGCGGTTGTAATGGTCGCAGGCGACGGTGCCGTCGCTCTGGTCCTTGATGTTGTTCGGGTTCAGGCAGAAGGTGTCCCAGATCGATGGCCCCTTGCCGTCAGCGTTGGCGCCGCCCTCGATCTGGAAAGCGCTGGTCGCGACTCCCCACGTAAAGTCGGCAGGGTAGTGATTGGATTGGTTCATTTAGAGCTCGATATCGGTGGGGCGATGACGGGACGCGCGGCGCCCGTCCGGGCACGCCGCGCCGTGGTCCGCTCCCCCGGGGGGGAGCGGACAAGGTGGCTGACTTAGAAGTCGACGCCGGTGTTGAAGCCGATGGTGCGCGGCGGCAGGTACTGCGCCACCCACGGACCGAAGGCATTGGCGGCGCTGGTCTTGATGTTTTTGTCGGCCACGTTACGCACGTAGGCATCGACCCACCACTTGTTGGCCGTGTAGCGCAGGCCAAGGTCGGTGCGGGTGTAGGCTTTCTGGCGGTCGCCCTCGCCCAGGTTAAAGACGCTCAGCCAGGATGCGGTTTCGTAGTGGGTCGAGATGCGCGGGATCACCGTGGCGCCGCCGGCCAGCTCGAACGTGTGCTGGTACTGCAGCTGCATCGAGAACTTCGGCGCGTGCGGCATGGTGTTGCCGCTCACGTCCAGGCAGTTGCTGATGCCGGGGATATCGCACTTCGGCAGCAGGTAATCGTTGGTGCCGCCAATCAGCTTGCCCAGCTTGGCACGGGTGTAGGCCATGGTCAGCTGCAGCTTGTCGTCGCGCGTGAGCTTGGCCGCGATTTCCGATTCCAGGCCCCACACGGTGGCGCCGTCGGCGTTGTTGGTGGCCAGGCCGCGGGTGCCGTCCGGATTGGTGATCGGGGCGCTGAACTGGAAGTCCTTGAAGTCCGAGTAGAACAAGGCGTTGTTCACCTTGATCATGCCGCCCATCAGGGTGCTCTTGCTGCCGAGTTCATAGTTGGTCAGGGTTTCGGCGCCGTACGGACGGCCGCCATCCTGCAGACCGCCCGACTTGTAGCCGGTCGAGACGCTGGCGTAGACCATGTTGCTGCGGTCGATGTCGTAGTTCACGCGTACCAGGCCGGTGGTCTTGCTGCCGTGGTAGACGCCGTCGTTCGATGGATTGTTCGGCACATAGCCCTGGCCCGGAATGCGCGGATCGATCGATGGGCTGACCGGTACCTGGGCCACGTCCTGCGTTTTGTCCCAGGTGTAGCCGTTGCCGCCCTGGTTGGTGCGCTTGTCCTTGGTGTAGCGCAGGCCGGCGGTCAGGTGCAGCTTGTCGCTCATGTTCCAGGTGGCCTGGCCGAAGGCGGCGGTCGAGTCGACCGTCTGTTTCGGCTGGATGAAGGAACCCTGCCAGTTGACCGTACCCTCCTGCGTGCCGTTGAAGATCGGGATATCGAAGCGCATGTCGTTCTTTTCGGCCGCGTAGTACAGGCCGAGCTGCCAGTCGATCGTTTTCTTGCCGAGCGATTGCAGTTCCAGTTCGTGGCTGTGGTTCTTGTAGTGCGAGGCCACGGTGTTGTTGGCCTGGTAGGTCGCGCCGGTGGCGAAACTGGTCGGTATCGCCACGCCGCCGTCCTGGTCGAAGGTGGACGAGCCACTGAAGCGCGACACGCCGGCGATGTAGTGCAGCGCCAGCGAGTCGTTGATGGTGTATTCCAGGCGCGAGCGGATCGCGTCGGAATCGCGCTTGAGCGTTGGCGCCACGTCGGACAGGGTCGACCAGAGGTCGGTGCCGGCGCGCGGGGTTTGCAGCAGGTTCATGCTCGGGGTGCCGCGGTCGGCGTATTTTTCGTACGCGACGTTCCACTTCACCGCCGGGGTGATGTTCCACAGCAGGGACAGGCGCACCGCGGTCTGGTCCTGGGCGCCGTATTGCGGGCCGTTGGCGACGAACAGGTTCGGATTGATCGGACGGAAATCGGCATCCTTGCCGCCGCCGGCCTTGAAGGCCGCGCGCTGGTCCGCCAACGGAATGGCCGGCAGCTTCTGGTAATCGATGTAGCCGTCGTGCTGTTCGTGCACCGCGGCGATACGCAGGGCCGCCGTTTCGCCGAGCGGAATGTTGAAGGCGCCGCGCGAACCGAGGCGCTTGTAGTTGCCCATGCCCGCTTCGATACTGCCGGAGCGCTCGCCGATGACCGGTTTCGTGGTTTGCATGTTGACCGCGCCGACGGTGGAGTTGCGGCCCCACAGCGTGCCTTGCGGGCCGCGCAGCACTTCGATCGCTTCCAGGTCGAACAGCAGCGAGGTGGCGCCTTCCGGACGCGGCGAGTAGATGCCGTCGATGAAGCTGGCCACTTCCGGATCGGCGTATTCGGTCTTGGCGCTGTCGTTGCCGATGCCGCGCAGGGTCATGGTGATGACGCCATGGTCGCCCTGCCCGGTAGCCTGGAAGCCCGGCACCAGGTTGACGACGTCCTGGATGGTTTGTACGTGATTGTCCTGCAGCGCCGCGGCGTTGATCGCGGTGATCGCGATCGGGGTTTTTTGCAGCGGCGTCGAACGCTTGGTGGCGGTGACGACGACTTCGGGAATCACGTTCGAGTCGGCGCTGGCGCTGCTTTTGCTGACCGCAGGCGCTGCCGGAGCTTGCGCCACATCCTGGGCATGCGCCGCATTGATACCTGCGAGCAAAGTCAGGATGGCAAGTTGAATTGGGGCGCGAACGCGGCGAAACGCCTGGGTGGCGGTAGATTTCATGCAGTCTCCATTCGGAATTGACCGATTTTTGTTGTTTAACACTTTGGCTGGGCGAGAAAACGTTTTCAGATTACGTGAAAACGATTTCATGGTACATTTCGGTGCATTCCAAAGTCAAACGAAATATTCTGGTGCGACCGGATTTGTCATATTCGCCACACATGGCCACAAAAAGGGGCAATTCATGAAAGCGTTTCATAACGTGTTGATCGTCGGCGGCGGCACCGCCGGCTGGCTCACCGCCTGCTACCTGGCGCGCACCCTCGGCACGGCCGGAGCGGGCGCGGCCGGCGTGAGCATTACCCTGGTCGAGTCGCCCGAGATCGGCATCATCGGTGTCGGCGAAGGCACCTTCCCGTCGATCCGCGCGACCCTGGCCGCGATAGGCATCGACGAAGCGCGCTTCGTGCGCGAATGCCAGGCCACCTTCAAGCAGGGTGTGCGCTTCAACCACTGGGTGCGCCCGGCCGGTGCGCCCGGCGCCGACCACTACTTCCATCCCTTCAGCCAGCCGAGCCAGCGCCAGGGCGGACCCGAATTGCTGCCGCACTGGCTGCAGGGCACTGCCGGCGCCGGCATCGCCTTCGCCCAAGCGGCGACCATGCAAAAGCGCGTGGCCGATGCCGCGCACGGGCCCAAGCGCCTGGGCGACGCCGACTACGCCGGGCCGATGAACTACGCCTACCACTTCGACGCCGGGCGCTTCGCGGCCCTGCTGGCCGAGCATGGGCGCTCGCTGGGCGTGCGCCATGTGCAGGCCACCGTGGAACGGGTCGAACTCGATGCCGGCGGTGCGCTCGCCTGCGTGCACACGCGCGAACACGGCGCGCTGGGCGCGGACCTGTTCGTGGACTGCACCGGTTTCAGGGCGGCGCTGATCGGCGACGCGCTCGGCTCACCGTTTCGCAAGATGGACGACGTGCTGTTCGTCGACCGTGCGCTGGCCATGCAGGTGCCCTACCCCGCGCCCGATACGCCGATCCCCTCGTACACCATCTCCACCGCGCACGAAGCCGGATGGACCTGGGACATCGGCCTGCAGCAGCGGCGCGGGATCGGCTACGTGTATTCGAGCCGCCACACGACCGACGAACGCGCCGAACAGGTGCTGCGCCAGTACATCGGCCCGGGCGCGGACGGGCTCACGCCGCGCCAGCTGAAACTCAACATCGGCTACCGCGACGTGCAGTGGGTGAAAAACTGCGTGGCGGTCGGCCTGTCGGGCGGCTTTCTGGAGCCGCTCGAATCGTCCGGCATCGGCCTGATCGAAACGGCGGCCTACCTGATCGGCCACCTGTTCCCGTTCAACGGCGACACGGCGCCGGTAGCGGCCCAGTTCAACCGCCTGATGCGCGAACGCTACGAGCGCGTGGTCGACTTCATCAAGCTGCACTACTGCCTCTCCCAGCGCACCGATTCGGCCTTCTGGACCGACAACACCGACCCGCGTTCGATTCCCCCGTCACTGCGCGACAAGCTGGCCATGTGGCGCTGCCGCCCCCCGCACCGGCTCGACTTCGTGGCCGACGTCGAGATGTATCCGACGTCGAGCTGGCAGTACGTGCTGTACGGGATGGAGTTCGCCACCGGCCTGCATGCGAGCGCCTGCCATCCGGCGCGGCGCGCCGAGGCGGCCGCCGAATTTGCCATGATCGCCAAACTGGCCGGGCATGCGCTGGCCGACCTGCCGCCGCACCGCGCGCTGGTCGAGCACCTGTGCCAACGACGATGAGAAACAACCGATGAGCAATAACGACAATAGTCCCGTGACCCTGCACCAGGTGGCGCACGCCGCCGGCGTTTCGCCAGCGACCGCATCGCGCTTCATGAACGGCACCGCCAGGGTGTCGGACGACAAGCGGCGCAGCATTGAAGAAGCCATCGAACGCCTGAACTACAAGCCGAACCTGGTGGCGCAGGGCCTGAAAATGGGCAGCACCCGCACCATCGGCGTGCTGACGCAGTCGCTGGTGAGCGGCTACTTCAACGACGCCATGGTCGGCATCGAGGATGCGGTCAAGGCGGCCGGCTATGCGCTCCTGATCATGAGCGGGCACTGGCACGCGACCGAGGAAGCCGAGCGGGTCGAACTGCTGATCGGGCGGCGCGTGGACGGCGTGGTGATCCTGACCGGGAACATGAGCGACACCCAGATCCTCGATTTTTCGCAGCGCGTGCCGATCGTGGCGTTCGGGCGCAAGCTCGAAGGCGAGCGCGTATTCGGTTTCGTCCTCGACAATTACGGCGCCGCGTGCGAGGCCATGGAACTGCTGATCGAACAGGGCCACCGGCGCATCGCCTTCATTCGCGGCTCCGACGACCAGGAAGACGCGCACGCGCGCCTGGCCGGCTATCGCGACACCCTGGCGCGCCACCGCATCGAGCCCGATCCGGGACTGATCGTGGCGGGCGACTTCCAGGAGTCGGGCGGGCTGCAGGCGGTCAACCAGCTGCTCACGTCGGGGGCGCGCTTTTCCGCCATTTTCGCGGCCAACGACCTTAGTGCCTATGGCGCGCGCCTGGCGCTGTACCGGCGCAGCATCCGCGTGCCGGAAGACGTGTCGATCATCGGCTTCGACGACCTGCATAGTTCGATGTACACCACCCCGCCCCTGACCACGGTGCGCCAGCCGCTGTACGACGTCGGCTCGTGCATCGGGACCATGATGCTGGGGATGATCGGGCATCATCAGGTGAAGGTGCCGTTGCCGGCACTGAGCCTGGTGGTGCGGGAGTCGGTCAGGCGGCTGACATAGGAACGCGCTGTTTTCTTCGCCGCCGGCCGTTTCGCCATCTCAATCAAGCCAATCGAACGCATCTGACGACCAAGCGCGGCGCCACCGACGCGGCCGCCGTGAGCGAGCTGGTCGACTGGTACCGGGCTCGCTGGGAAATCGACATGCTGTTCGGGGCGTTCAAGAATGGTTGAGGCGTGGAGGTGCCGCGGTTGGACAATGTCGATCGTGTTGAAGGGGCGCAGGCGCGGTGGTCCACACGGTCGTCGATCGGGAAGTTTTCGCAGTATGTTCTGGTGACGACGAATACAAACGCGCCACCTACGACAAGCCGGGAATTCCGGCGGACGCGTCGGTGTTCGTCATTTATATAGAAACTGAATCGCAGCAAATACGCCGCTTTACGCGTACCGTGTGGCCGATCAAACCGTCGCAAGCAGGCGAGAATATCCCGTTGCACCAAGCGATGGATGCCGCGATCCAGTTCAATCTGAACCAATAACACGGCTTTGCCGGAACTCTCGCGTCAAGATTGCGTCGAGGCCGGCCCGGGTCAGTTGTCGCTGTCGCTCATCACATTGCGTTTGCGACAACTCAAGGTCGCATAGCGTCCTCCCGGAAGATCGTGGTCGATGACTGTCGCCTGCATCCCGGCGCCGCCATCCACATTCTCTTTTGGCCGGCAGAGATTGCGGGGTACGGATTTTTTTAGCGCTGCCGTATTCCTCACAACGCTCAGCGCGACCGCAACCACGGCCGGAGTGCAAGGTCTCCCTCCACCGGGGAAGCGGTACCGTGCCGTCATCGATTCAGCGTCCTGTGAATATCAGGACGACACCCAGCCAGCGTGACCTGAACGCGAGCGTGAGAGCGACCGCCATCGCATTCAAAGCGAGGCACATGACCCATAAGACCGTGCCGAACGCCGGCCCATTGCGCCATATTCAAAGCACCAGCCCGGCGCCAAGGCCCAAGGCGCAAGGCGCCATTCAGGCTCCAGCGTAACCTTTAGGAACGCCGGGACAAAGACGTTTGAGAAAAGTACTTAAGCAGTTGCTTCATCTTGATCGCAGGATTGGTAAGGGCTGAATATGCGCCGCAGCCATGGCATCCAGCTTTAGCCAAGCATGTGATAGCGCAATTTCGGCGTCAGGTGGCCGCTTCTGGCCGAACGTGGGCTGTCGATACCGGCCGGTATCGCCTCTTAAGGGCCATTCCCAAAAATTCTCGATAGCGGACAGTCGCGTCCTTGTGTGCGTAGCTGCTTCAATGAGATTGAATGGCAGTGCCAACCACGTCACACGAAGGGCATAAGAATACGTAAGCGATTCCCATGTCGGCACCAAACATGATTCGGTTCGTACTAACGAACTGTGCAAGGAAATGCATCGTATTTTCGCATGACGGACAGACCGGCGTGGTATCGGCTTGAATCCAATTAGCCCGTCCTCCAACCCGACTAATCGTCTGATGTTTTTTGGGGTCAATAGGAACAAGCTCCAATGGACGATGAAGAAACTTTTCCGATTCAGTCATGCCTCCTTCTTCAGGATAGCGAAGCACCACCGGCACGTCGGATGCATAACTGATGCAAGTTAAGCTTGATGTCTCAGGCAATGCACAGCTAAAGCAGCATGCAACCTCAATTTTTTCATGTTTCCAACGTAGCTCAGAAAACTCTGGAGATTGCGCGTCAAATAAGGCAATTTGGCCAAAAATCTCATCGCAGTTTGGGCAGGAAATTGGAGTGGCTGTCGTCCCACCGAAGATGTGAGGCTGTATTTCAGCCTTGGCAGCGCCGATCTTCATTGCGAACTGTTGCGTCAAGACAGGGGGGCGCGGTGTGCGATTGGTCGTTGCGAATATATTGGCTAGACTTTCAATTCGCTCATTGACAACTTCCATATCCGTGGTTTGATTTCGAAAGCGCAGCTGACCTGGTCCAATAATCAGCCATTCAAATTTTCCGACTTTCAGCTTCTCCAGCCCTTTTCGAATCTCTTCATTTCTAAAGAAATTTTTTGAGTCTTCGTTTGATACGCTAGGAATATAGGCAGGGCATGATTCACTAAAAACTTCACCGAATGCGTCGAGCCCATCGTATTCCGAAGGATGCGTGGCGTTATCGCGGCCTTCAAGATTAAGTGAAACCATAAAATCACCGGCACGGAAATTCTGCACCCAAAGATCAAAACCTCCATCGAATACCATAAAACGGCATTGCATATTCCTGTATGTAGCTCTTACCTCATACGCTGCATGGGTGTACGCGACACCTTGCGCTCTAGTGCGCCCTCCAAATAGCTTGGCCAATCCTTTTGCAAACGCCTTGGCAGCCTCTGCCATTTTTTCTTGATCGACCTTGTATTGGGCATGCCCTCCGATGAAATCTCTAACTAAGCCAGATGCACTATCATTCTCAAGATAGTGACGTGCTGAAATATCCCATGCATCATGATTAATTCCATCTCGACGCGAAAGCGATGCCCCTTTCTGCGCAAGCAACGTCACAATCTCATGATGATGAAAACGAGCGGCCCACATTAACGCCGTCCATCCTGTTTGATCACGATAATCAATATCCGTTACTCCTGCCAAGGCCGTTACTACAGCTGCCTTGCTTCCTGATTTAGCGGCAGAGATTAGCTGTTCATTTCGACCATGGTCCAAGGAGGGAGCAGTATTATTCATTGTTTTTCTGGAAGGAATTTCGTGTTAAAAGCATGCCAACTCGGTTTTTAGCACCATTGATAGGGAACGTTAATTGGCGGAGGACTGAGTCGCAGAGCCCCTTTAACCTGCAACTGAGCGTCCGCTGTTGAAGAAGCTGACCAACAGCAACTGGCCGGTTCGCGCCGTTATCATAGCCGCGAGGCGCGCTGCCAATGACGCACGATTGCACGCGCTTTGTGCCGAAGTTCCTGCGGAAGCACTGCTGTTGTCGAAATCAGTTTCACGAACTCGATTATTTCAGTATCTATTGCCGCTCCCTGCTCAATCCAGCCCACGGCAAGGCTCTGCCAATACCCGGTAGGCGTGTCGGCGGGCCAGCGCAACCCCGCAAGAAGTACATCACGGACAGTAGCATCATCCGCGCGGTACTGCGCAAGCGGCACTTCAAGTCGCACTAGTAGAGAACGTTTGTCCATGATAAGTCCTGATAATTTCGTGTACAAATCGAAATGTCCGCATTTGGTCCGAAAACGGACCGTAGCAATGGCTCAGTGTACGATGTTGCTGCCACGCCGCGTGCGAGACGCAGCAACGCGCCACCGGCAGCTGCACGCCATTAGCCAGCATCATGGCCTGGCCTTCCGGTTCATGGCGCGAACCTGTACCGTCGAGTTCCTCGGGATAGTTGATTTTGCCGGCATCGTGCACTGCCACCCCCAACTCGATCAGGCTGGCGTCGAAGCGGACCTCCAAGCCGGTGAAGGCGTTCATGAGTTCATCGGCGGCTTCGCCGACCAGTTGGAGGTGACGCAGCAGCCGCTCGTTTGCGCCGAGAGCGCGGAGCAACGCATGGGCATCGGAACGGTCAAGCAACATGGGTCTATCCTGCGTTATATATATCGGCTCACGGATGCATGGGATGTCCCGCGCTGCCAATCTGCGGGATCCGACAATCAGCCGGCTCACTCACCATCCGATCAATGCAAAGAAACTGCGCCGCACATTCGCCCCGCCGGAAAGCAATCGGTCGACGGGTTAGCGCCAGGTTTGCCGGAAAGCGTCGACGTGGTTGACGATATCTTCAGGCGCGAGGCTCAGCACCCACTGCTCGAACGACAGCGCAGGGTCGTGCGGCACGTTCATGAAGTTTGCCCGGCACGCGGCCATGAATTCGCCCAGTTCCCTGCCCTGGTAGCCGGTTTGCGCGGCGACGAGCGTGCCGTTCCAGACCAGTTTGGCGCGCTTGTGGGTGTCGTGTTCCTCGATCGCCTTGAGATACTGCGGGCGCGCCTCAAGGAAGATGTCGTTGAAGATGCGCTGTTCCCAGTCGGCCCGCTCACGCTCGCGCTCGGGCGAGCTCCTGCCGCCATCCCAGGCTGACCAGGTATAGCGGTCCAGTTCCGGTTTGTCTTCGATCCAGGCCAGGAATGCGGTGTACGACGGGCGCTTGGCGTCGCGCACGCGGCTGGCGGCGTTGCGGTTGTCGAGCAGGTAAATCTGGCGATGGAAATACGGGGTCGAGGCGGCGAAGCGGAACACCTCGTCGAGCGTCTCGAAGCCGGCCAGATAGCGCGCGTGGTCGTAGCCGAGCAGGGCGAACGTTTTGGCGACGTCGCGCGTGATGAGGATCTCGGCGAACACCTGGTCGTTGTCACGCAGGAGTTTCCACAGGCCGTCATGGCCGTACTTGAGGCCCATCTTGTGGGCGATCCGGCCCATCAGGTTGCCCAGGTCATTGAAGGCGTAGTACGACGCGGCGAATGCCATTTCTTCGGCCGGGGTGGTGATCAGGTCGATCTGCATCGACCGGAAATCGAAGGAGACCACGTCGCCATTGACGATCAGGTCCTGCGGCGCAAAGGCGGCTTTGACCTGCTCGATCCAGTCGGCTGGCAGGTGGGTCGATTCGATCAGGATGTCGCTGTCGCCGAAGGTGTCCTTCTGGCCGTAGGCGAGGATCGGCTGGCAGCGAATTGCGGGGAACAGCGCGCGCAGCTTGTCGATCGTGGCGGCGGTGATGGCGGCGTAATCGGCGGCCGGCTGGCGGGTGACGCCGACGTGTTTCATGGCGTTTCCACCCATGGCAGTTTCCTTTGTTATGTGCGGATTTTCGACAGCAGCTTGGTGGTCGAGCGGTCGTGTTCGAAATCGATGGCGACGGCCCGCCCGCCGTAGGCCAGCACGGCCCGGCCTTCGGGAATGGCTTGCATGTCGTAGTCGCCGCCCTTGGCGTAGATATCCGGCCGCGCTTCGAGCACCACTTCGAGCGCGGTGTCTTCGTCGAAGTCGACGACCAGGCTGACCGATTCGAGCGCGGCCAGCACGGCCATGCGGTCGCCGGCGCTGTTGAGCGGACGGTCGTCGCCCTTGCCGAGGCGCTTGACCGAGGCGTCGGTGTTGGCCGCGACCACCAGCGAGGCGCCCAGGGCGCGCGCTTGCGCGAGGTAAGTCACGTGGCCGCGGTGCAGGATGTCGAACACGCCATTGGTCAGGACCACCGGTTTGGGCAGGGCGGCGACGCGGGCGGCAAGGTCGGTGCGGGTGCAGATTTTGTTTTCGAAGTCGGGCATGGGAGGCTTACTCTTCCTCTTCCTCATCGACCGCCATCGACAGATCATTCGAGCGCGATGCGGTGGCGGTGCCGGGCTCCTTGCGGTCGCCGCGCAGCTTGATCTGCAGGCGCAGGCCGTTGGCCGAGTCGGCGTTGCGGATCGCTTCGTCGTAGCCGATCTGCCCGCGGTTGTACAACTCGTACAGCGCCTGGTCGAAGGTGCACATGCCCAGCTCGCGCGACTTGTGCATGATCTCCTTGATCGACTGGAAATTCCCCTTCAGGATCATCTCGCTGATCGTGGCCGTATTGAGCAAGATCTCGATCGCCGCCTTGCGCCCCTTGCCGTCTTCGGTGCGCACCAGCCGCTGCGAGACGATCGCGCGCAGGTTCGACGACAGGTCCATCAGCAACTGGTTGCGCCGCTCTTCCGGGAAGAAGTTGATGATGCGGTCCATGGTCTGGTTCGAGTTATTCGCGTGCAGGGTGCCCAGGCACAGGTGGCCGGTCTCGGCGAACGCGATCGCGTGCTCCATCGTCTCGGTATCGCGGATCTCGCCGATCAGGATCACGTCCGGCGCCTGGCGCAGCGTGTTCTTCAGCGCCGCGTGCCACGAATGGGTGTCCACCCCCACTTCGCGGTGCGTGATCAGGCAGCTCTTGTTCCTGTGGACGTACTCGACCGGGTCTTCCACCGTGATGATGTGCCCCGCCGAATTGGCGTTGCGGTAATCGATCATCGCCGCCAGGGTGGTCGACTTGCCCGAGCCCGTGCCGCCTACCACCAGCACCAGGCCGCGCTTGGTCATCACGACCTCCTTCAGCACTTCCGGCAGGTCGAGTTTCTCGAAATTCGGGATTTCGGATGCGATCGTCCGCACCACCATCGCCACGCACTGCTGCTGCACGTAGACATTGACGCGGAAACGACACACATTCGGCAAGGAAATTGCAAAATTACATTCCATTTCCTTCTCGAACTCATTGCGTTGCTTGTCGTTCATTAACGACAGGGCCAGCGCACGCGTGACTTCGCCGGTGAGCTTTTGCTGACTCATCGGTTTCATGGAGCCCTGAAACTTCATGCTCGGAGGAAAATCGGCCGAGATGAACAGATCGGAACCACCCTGATGGTGCATCACGGTCAGTAATTTATGGATGTAGGCCTGCGCTTCCAGAGGGCCAAAAGTGGTGGACATGCTCGCCTTTCAAATGGTCGGCAGGTCGAAAATCCGCCTGCGGCACAATTATATCGACTGCATTCCGGTAGAATATAATTTCTTTGCTGACGCATAAGCAACTTCGTGTCACGACAGTCGCGCCGCGCCTGTCTTCTTCCTGCCCGCACCCTTATGACCCTGACTGAACTGAAATATATCGTTGCCGTCGCGCGTGCGAGACATTTCGGACACGCCGCCGAAGCGTGTTACGTCGCCCAACCCACGTTGTCGGTCGCCATCAAGAAGCTCGAAGACGAGCTCGGCGTGGTGCTGTTCGAGCGCGGGGGTGCGGAAATTTCCGTCACCCCGCTCGGGGCGCAGATCATCGCGCAGGCCGAACGCGTGCTGGAACAGACCGCCGCCATCAAGGAGCTCGCCAAGCAGAACAAGGACCCGCTGGCCGGGCCCCTGCGCCTGGGCGTGATCTACACCATCGGCCCGTACCTGCTGCCGCCGCTGGTGAAGAACATCATCGAGCGGGTGCCGCAGATGCCGCTGATCTTGCAGGAAAATTTTACCGTGCGCCTGCTCGAACTGCTGCGCCAGGGCGAACTGGACGCGGCCATCATGGCGCTGCCGCTGCCCGAACATGGCATGTCGATGCAAACCCTGTACGACGAACCGTTCGTCGTGGCCGTGCCGCAAAACCATCCGTGGGCCAAGCGCAGCGCTATCTCGGCCCAGGATTTGAAATCCGAAACGATGTTGTTATTAGGCAACGGTCACTGTTTCCGCGACCAGGTGCTGGAAGTGTGTCCGGAAATGGCGCGCTTCTCGTCGCCGGGCAATGGCATGCAGCGCACCTTTGAAGGTTCGTCGCTGGAAACGATCCGGCATATGGTTGCCAGCGGCATCGGCCTGACCGTGCTGCCGCGCGCCTCGGTGCCGGACATGCATTCGCGCAGCAGCATGCTGGCCTTCGTGCCGTTCGAGGCGCCGGTGCCCGAGCGGCGCGTGGTCATCGTCTGGCGCAAGAGTTTTACCCGCCGCGCCGCGATCGAAGCGGTGTGCGAGGCGGTTGCCGCCTGCGACCTGCCGGGCGTCGAGATGTTCGTGCCCGATCGGGTCGTTCCCGAGAGGGATATGCAACCCGCTGCACGATGATCGGCACGCCTGGGCCGGCCACGCCCGCAGCGGGGAGCGCCTGCTCGGCGCGCTCTTGGCCATCGCCACCTGCGCGGGAACGCCACCCCTGACCGGTTCGCCCGGCACCGCCTGCAGCCTCCTGGTTGCGCTCCCGCGCCAGCGAGGGCGCCAGCATGCCTGCGGCGGGCTTGGCAAGGTCGCGCCCCCCCCCCCACGAGGCGGGAAAAACGAGGCCTGCGCCGGACCGTTCGATTGCGTCGATTGAAAGTATGTTCCGATAGCAAAAACGCTACAATTGTATTTACTTAAGCGGCATGTATTGCGTCTGGCGCCACCTCCCCGGATCTGCCGCGGAGCTCGCTTTTTTCGACAGGACTGGATGCTCAACATGTTTGCGACCAAACTACTCAGTCTGAAAGATACCGCGGCGACTGTCGCCAGCGAGATCGCTCCTTTCGCTTCCGAGGTCGACAGCAAGGCCGCCTGGCCTGTCCGTTCGATGGCTGCGCTGTCGAAGGCCGGGCTGATGGGGCTGCAAGTGCCTGAACAACTCGGCGGCCATGGCCAGGGCTTGCTCGCGCTGGCGGTGCTGACCGAAACGCTGGGCAAGGCCTGCCCGTCCTCCGCGCTGTGCTTCGGGATGCATTGCGTGGGGACGGCAGTGATCGCCGCCAAGGCGACATCCTACCAATCCGAACATTACCTGAGCAAGATTGCGCGCGGGGAGCATATCACCACCCTGGCCCTGTCCGAAAGCGGGACCGGCGCCAATTTCTATCTTTCCGAAACGCTGATCACCCTCGCCGCAGGCCAGTTCCTGGTCAATGGAACCAAGCAGTTCGTCACCAACGGCGGGCGCGCCGACTCGTACGTGATCTCGGCACTGAGTCCGGATTCCGGCGAAGTTGGCGACTTGAGCTGCCTGATCGTCGACAGCGACGCCGCCGGGGTCGAATGGCTGGAACCCTGGCACGGCTTCGGCATGCGCGGAAACTCTTCGCGCGGCATGCGTCTGACGGATGCGCGTGTGCCGCTCACCAATCTGTTGGGCGATACCGGCGACCAGATCTGGTACGTGTTTGAAGTCATCGCGCCCTACTTTCTCATGGCAATGGCGGGCAGTTACCTCGGCATCGCGCAATCCGCACTCGAGGCCGTTGGTGAGCATCTGCGCACGCGGCGCTACAGCCATACCGGCGACTCGTTGCGCCACATCGAGCAGTTGCAGATGAAGTACGCCGACATGTGGAGGTCCATCGAAAAGACACGGCAACTGCTGTACGCAGCCGGCGAGCGCGGCGACCGCGGCGACCCGGACGCGCTCCCGTTCATTTTGTCCTGCAAGGCCGATGCCGCCGAGACCGCCGTGGCGGTCACCAATGAAGCGATGACGATTTGCGGCGGGATCGCCTACCGCGAAAACAGCCGGGTGAGCCAGATGCTGCGCGATGCACGCGCCGGGCATGTGATGTCGCCCACGACCGATATGCTGAAAGTCTGGAGCGGGCGCTCTTTGCTGGGCTTGCCGTTACTGTGACAGCGCCGTGAACTATAAACTCATCCTTCTCATCGTCCCGGACCCGCACGCGGACATCGATGGCGCGCTCGCGCAGCCGCTGAAGGAGCAGCAGCTCGACGCCGTTCTGGCTGCGCCGGCCGGCGCCGTCGAGTGCATCGAGGACCTGATCGGCCAGGACCGCGAACCGTCTGTCGTTCTCGTCGGGCCGGGCACCGGCAATTCTGCCTCGATCGCCCGCCGGATTCGCACTGTCTGGCCGGTCGGACAGATTCTCTTCGTACCTGCCAGGGAACAGTTCGAGGCGGTGCAAACCGAATTGCGCTATGTGCCCATGCTCGGCCCGAACTGGTCCCTGGTGGCGCTGGGCGATCCGCGTCTGGGCGAGAAGTTGATGCGCGCAGTGCAGGCAAGCCGCCAGCGCTCGCGCCTGCGGACCACCCTGGACCGCGCCAACGTCCGGCTGGCGGAACCGAAAGCGGTCGATAGCGTCGCCTATCGCCAATCGGTGATTTCGGAGCATTACCTGGCCAGTTTGCTGCAGCACTCGTCGGATGCGATTTTCTCGCTGGGCCCGCGCGATAACGTCCTGTATTGGAGCACGGGGGCGGAGCGGCTGTTCCAGTGCCGCCCGCGGCACAACCAGCCGGCTGCCGAGCTGCCGTTCTGGTCAGCCATGCTCGATGCGCTACTGACGCGTATCCATGCCGGCGCATCGCCATTGACAGCGAAAATGAGCACCGTCATCGATGCGCAAACGCTGCACCTGGAAGTGTCGCTGGCACGGGTGCAGGATGAACAACATACGTTTATCGGCACCTCGATCTCGGCGCGCGATGTCTCCGACGTCGTGCGCGCCATCGAAACGGAACGTGCGGGGCGCCAGAATGCCGAGCGCCTGGGGCGCCTCAAGGACGAGTTCCTTGCCCTGCTCTCGCATGAGCTGCGCACGCCGCTCAGCGCGGTCATCGGTCGGACCCAACTTCTGCGCATACAGCACCGCGATGCGCCCGACCTGCAGTACTCGCTGGATATTATCGAACGCAATGCCAAGCTGCAGGCCAAGCTGATCGAGGATCTGCTGGATGTGTCCGCGATCGTCACCGGCAAGCTCACCCTGCAACTGCACAACATCGCGGTGCTCGACCTGCTGCGCGCGGCCACGGAATCGGTGCAGGCAATGACCGACGCCAAGCAGCTCAAGCTGGTCACGCAATATGCAGTCGGCGCGGTGACGATTGCGGGCGACGTGTACCGGCTCCAGCAGGTGCTCTGCAATATCCTGAGCAATTCAATCAAGTTCACGCCGGAAGGAGGCACGGTTCACGTGCGCGCGTCGCTCGTCTCGCACAGCCTCCTGCAGATCGTCATCGAAGACACCGGGTGCGGCATCGCCGCCGAATTCCTGCCGTATGTGTTCGACAAATTCGGCCAGGAAGACGCCTCGAGCACGCGCCGCCATGGCGGCCTGGGAATCGGCCTGTCGATTGCGAAACAGCTCGCCGAACTGCATTCAGGGACCATTGCGGTGACCAGTCCGGGGCGCGGGCTCGGCACCAGCTTTACGCTACGCTTTCCTGTTGTCTCTGCGGGCGACGGCACAGGGCCTGCCCGCCAGCACCCGGCGCTGCCGGCGGCGCAGTCGCGCATGCTTGCACAGCGCCGCATTCTCCTCGTGGAGGACGCCGCCGATACGCGCGAGTTGCTTAAAGACGTGCTCAGCGCGCATGGCGCGCACGTGCTCACGGCACCATCGGCGCTCCTCGCGCTCGATTTGCTCGGTAGCGAGGCGCTCGACGTGGTCGTTAGCGATATCGGCATGCCGCAGATGGATGGCTACCAGCTGATCGGCGAGATACGGCGGCGTGGCTATGCGGGCGACACGCTGCCGGCGGTCGCCCTGACCGCATTCGCCAGCACCCTGGATCGCCAGAGGGCGCTCGATGCCGGTTTTCAGGCGCATGTGGCAAAGCCGTTTATCGTGACGGAACTGGTGGCTACCCTCACAGCGCTTCTGGCGCGGCAGGACCAGCCGGTTCGCTGAGCGAGGCCGCGCGTGCGGCTTGCCTGTGCAACGCGGCGTTCACGGCTCCATCCAAACACAGTAAAATCCAAGGCTCGCCCACGACAGTCGCGCCAGCGACCCAACCATGAACAAGTTGTCGCTGTACTTCCGCCTGGTCCGGCTGGACAAGCCGATCGGCATCCTGCTGCTGCTCTGGCCCACGCTGATCGCCCTCTGGATCGCCGCGCGCGGCAGGCCCGACCCCGCCGTCGTTGCCATCTTCACGCTCGGCACCATCCTGATGCGTTCGGCCGGCTGCGCCATCAACGATTACGCCGACCGCGACATCGACAAGCACGTCAAGCGCACCGCCGAACGTCCCCTCACGAGCGGGCGCATCAAGAGCTGGGAAGCGCTGGCGGTCGCCGCCACCCTGGCCATCATTTCCTTCCTGCTGATCCTGCCGCTCAACACCCTGACCAAGCAGCTGTCCGTGGCCGCCGTCATCATCGCCGGCAGCTATCCCTACTTCAAGCGCTTTTTCGCCATTCCCCAGGCCTACCTGGGCATCGCCTTCGGCTTCGGCATCCCGATGGGCTTTGCCGCCGTGCAGGACCAGGTGCCGGCCGTGGCCTGGTGGCTGCTGGTGGCCAATGTGTTCTGGGCCATCGCCTACGACACCGAATACGCCATGGTCGACCGCGACGACGACATCAGGATCGGCATCCGCACCTCGGCCATCACCTTCGGCCGCTTCGACGTGGCCGCCGTCATGCTGTGCTACGGCGCCGCGCTGGCCATCATCCTCGTGTGCGGCTGGCTCGAAGGCTTGCGCGGCTGGTTCGTCGGCGGAGTCGCCGTGGCCGCCGCGGTGGCGCTTTATCACTACACTTTGATCCGTGGACGCGAGCGCATGGCTTGTTTTGCCGCTTTTCGCCACAACAATTGGTTGGGTGCGGCCCTTTTTGCCGGTGTGGCGTTAGACTACGCTTTCAGCTGATGTTGTTCCGATAACACAGAAAGTCAATGTTGCTAACGTGCAAGATCAACATCGAGGCGTTCGGTACACTGGGCTTTCCTATAAATTCACTTACGAGGTAACAAAAATGATCGAATCCATCCCAACCAAACCAGGCGCGCGCGACCAGTTGATGAACGACCTGAAATCCGTGATCCAGGATGCCGAACAGTGGCTGCGCCACGGCAGCCAGCTGACCGGCGAAGAACTGCAGGCGGCCAAGGCCAAGTTCGAGCGCACCCTGACGAGCGCCAAGGCGGACCTGATTCGCCTGGAAGAAGCGGTGGTCCATAAAACCAAGGTCGCGGCCAAGGCGACTGACGAGTACGTGCAAGAAAACCCGTGGAAAGCGGTCGGGATCGGTGCTGCGGCCGGCTGCATCATCGGCATGCTCATTTCGCGCAGGTAAGGCGCATGGCGATCGCCGAATCGGTGGGGCGGATCGGGGCGACTCTGGTCGCCATGGTGCAAACGCGGCTGGAACTGGCCGCCGTCGAGGTGCAGGAGGAGCTGCAACGCTTTCTTGGGTATGTCGTGCTTGCGCTGGCGTCGCTGATCCTGTTCGGCATCGCCGCCTTGCTGGTGGTGCTGCTGGTGGTGGTCATTTTCTGGGACAGCTACCGGCTCGAAGCCATTGGCGCCATGGCCGCACTGTTCGGCGTGGCCGGCGGCGTGATTGCGATGCAGGTCAAGCGCAGTTTCGACGCGCGTCCGCGTCTGCTGGGAGCGACCGTGGCTGAACTGAACAAGGATGTCAATTTCATCAGGAATGCGGGGCACGCCGATGAGTAACGATAAGCTGTCGCTGGCCGAACGGCGCGAGGCGCTGATTGTGCAGTGTTCGATGCAGCGGCGCGATGCCGCGCGCGAGATTGGCGCGCTGATGACGCCCCTGAGTCATCCGGGTGGCGGCATCGGCAAACTGTTCGGTGGCGGCGGCATGAAGCTGCCGCTGGGGATTGTCGGAACGGTGGCTGGATTGGTCATGGCCAAGTCCGGCAAGCTGCTGCCGATGCTGACCGTGGGTCTGTCCCTGATCAAGGCTGCGCGCAGTGTGATCGGGCTGGTGCGTAAAAAACATACCTGATTTGGCCGATTTCTGCCGATTGTACTCGGCGGAACGCCCGCGCGGCTACCGCCCCAATGCGGACGTTGGCACTTGCGACGATCGCTAATCAAGGCTCCGAGTTTCCACGAGACGCCGCCGCATGGTGGCGTTCCTCAGCACCGCCCCACGCACGGCGACCTCATTGCGGCGCTCCACCGTGAAGCCGTGCCCGGCAAAAAATGGCTCGGCGGTCAAGCTCACGTTTGAATAGATGGATGCGAGAGCGGCCTCGCGGGCGGCGTCCAGCAAGCGGCGCATGAGTGCAGTACCAACCCCACGGCGGGCATGCCGCGGTGAGACGAAAAACATGTCGATGTAGCCATCGGTCTGCAGGTCGGCAAAGCCTGCCGGTTCGCCCTCGATTTCCGCAACCAGTGGCGCGATCGCCTCCATGCGGCGCAGCCACCCATCCGTATCATGCTCGGCAGGCGCCCAAGCATCCAGTTGAGCGGCACTGTAGTTTGCGCTGGCTAGGCCATGGATGGAATCGTGGAAAACGGCGCGAAGCGCGGGGGCGTCAGAAGGCTGGAAGTGTCGGATAAGCATGCAATATTTTAGTGGCGTCCGACCGGCGAATGCAAGGCTGACTATGCTATGCATTTTTCAAGATAGCGCGTTCCATCAACCGCCGCGTGCCCTTTTTAGCCCGCTGATTAACGAAGATTCAGTTCGCCACGACCATGCGCCGCCGGCCGCAACCGCCCCGAAGCGCAAGTTGCAGCTCGAAGAACCGGAGCTAACCGGCTTGCGATTCCGAGGCATTCTGTCTCACGGCTCACTTCGAACCAGCTCATCCCATCGTCCTCGACTATGGGTACCTATTCCTGTTCAGGACTCTACTTCCCGATCTCTTCACCCAGATGCATTGATTGTTCTGTGGGCTGGACTGATATTCCACGCATTCGTAAGCGATGCCGGGACAGGCCCTATCGAACTGCCGGTACAGCACTTCCCAGTTCTTGCCAGCGGGGACAGCTGCGATCTTTTCGATCAGGCCTCTGCATTCTGGCCCTACAAGGGCCGGATCCACAGGCACGGGTTTTTTTTGCGAATTGAGACGCGGCGGTGATAGAGAAGGGCGCGGCGCGCTAGTGGGCGATGCCGGTACAGCTGGAGGCTGACTCGACGCAGTAATTGAGACCTTTATTTTCTTGCTGCTATCCGGCGCTGCGGCGCGGTCGCCGTAATGCACCTTGCCGTTTGCGTCGGTCCATTTATGGATTTCCTGCGCACCGGCACTCGTACGAATCAAGCAAAAAAATGCGGCAAGGAGAAGCGCCAATGTAAGAGGGTAAAACCGGTTCATAAAATGCTTTCGACATCAGATTGCGAGATCCGCACAACAGCAAACACAGCCGGTACGGCAGGAAAGTCCGCTTCTGGCCG
>NZ_JAVCWL010000023.1:0-136877 GCF_030846505.1 Massilia pseudoviolaceinigra
CCGCGGGCAAGCGCTATTTTCCGGCGGAGATCGCGGCCGAACTGGCCAATCACTTGGGCCAGGAATGCCTGACCCCGCGCGAAGTGCAGGTGCTGCAGCTGATCGCCCGGGGCCACAGCAACAAGCAGGTGGCGGGCGAACTGGCGCTGTCGGAGGACACCGTCAAGGGACACCTGCGCAATATCATGGACAAGCTGGGGGCGAACAACCGCACGCACGCGGTGACGATCGGGATCGAGCGCGGGTTCATCGGCTTGTAAACACCGACGGTGCGGCTGCTACCGCAACGCCATCGCACCAACACTTTCGGGGGGGTATACAGTCACCCGAGTGGCCCTGTTCGCCCAGGCTGGCTTCACGCATCATCGTCGCTGACGGAGCATCGTCAAGCCACCCTGGAGCGACCCATGCAAGCGACCCTGATTTCCACCTCGTCGACGGCCCCGCCGGGTCGCCGCTTCCACGCGGCGCGGTTGGCCGCATCCCCCGAACAGAAAGGCGCGCTTGCGCCCTGGCAGGTGCGCCAGCTGACGGCGCATATCGACGCCAACCTGTGCGCCACCCTGCGCACCACGCACCTGGCCGCCACCGTGGGGCTGAGCGTGAGCCACTTTTCGCGCGCATTCAAGAACGCGGTCGGCGTACCGGCCCGTGTGTACGTGCTGCGCCGGCGCGTGGCGGCAGCCTGCGAAGCCATGCTGACCGGCGATGAAGCGCTCACCGACATCGCGCACGCCCACGGCTTTTGCGACCAGTCGCATTTCACGCGCGCGTTCCAGATGCAGATCGGGATGGCCCCGCAAGCCTGGCGGCGCAGCAATCGCTAGAATCTGCGGCAGCGCGCGCCGGAACAGCTTGATCATCCACCGGTAGTCCTCACAGGTCCCCTCCGTGGCAGTACGGATATAATCAATCCGACCGCGCAATCATCCGATGGGAATGCCAATGAATTTTCGACGCTTGACCAGATCGAAATGGGCTATTGCCCTGGCGACCATCATGCTGGTTGCAGTGGCATTCGTCGTGGGGATAATGCTAACCAGTCTTTTCAGTCTATCCTGGGTAAGCTCGAACGATGAAAGCTGGAATTGGCATAATGTTCTGACATCGATATGCATGCTCACAGTCCTTGGCGCCTACTTCGGGACGATTGTGGCCTTTGACGCCAGATCGACAATGGCGGTTGCACACCACCCGGTTCTTCGCACTCTGCTATGCGGGGCGCTCGGTGCGGCTGCCGTTCTTGTTGCGCATGCGTGGCCACCTGAGACAGTCAGCCTTACCGTGGTGGCGGCCGGCGCTGTGATCGGAGGCGTGCTTGGATTACTTGGGTGGACCTGGGCAAAATACGTCAACTTCTAGTTTTTCATGTGTTCGGGAATGCGCAACGACGCTCATAACCCGCTTTACAAACCGGTGGCGATCGGTTGCCGATTCCTGGCTGAACGACAACCGTTTGGATTGACGCTTGCTGGGCGGCGCGATTGACATGCCTGACATGCCTGCCCATACTTGACTCACCCCTTTGTGAGGAGGCTATCCTGCCGCCATCACCAAAAACAAGTCGGGAGCCGCACCTCGTCATTCCGCGTCGGAACTCTTCGAGCAACTCGGGACCTTGTTCCATCCGCTGATAGCGCGATCCTCCGCAACAGAGCGTCCGGGCAGCATGGCGGCGCCCCATTCGCCAGCGCAGCTGGTCTCCGAGTTCCCGTAGCGCGTCCGGTGCCTTCATGTACGCGGTATACGCCGGGTACTCGACTGGGCGGCCGGTACGCGCAGCGCCGTACGCATCATCAAATCTCCTTAAAGGGGCGATGTCTTCCACCACGCAAACGCACTCGCAATCCTTGCACCACGCGGGACGCACATTGACCCACAGCAGATCGGCATCGGCGATTTGCTTGTGCGCCGGCGCCGCGTCCACGTAATAGTACGCCTCACGAAATTTGAAATTGAATCGTTTATCGCAGCTGGTGCAAACATAGAAATCGGGGAGCATGGGATGCCTTTGGGCGGATGTGGTGGCGAGTCATTATCCGCCTTGTCAGACCGCCAACAAGCGCGCCGGCTTGCCACACCCGGTATACCTGCCCCGTCTGCGCCCCTTCCACGCTGCAACTCGATCACGGCGTCGCGCGCAATTGCCTCCACGACGCTATTGACCATGCTGGCCGAGGCACCGAAGCGCATCGCCTGCTCCGCCGGAATCCCGCTGATCAGCGGTAATCGATCCGCCATCGTGCTCGACGCACTGCCTATGCCGTCAGACAACTGCCGGCAAATTGCCGGATGAAAGGTAGCCGGCGCTATCCATTCACGTAGAATGTGCCTTTCCAGCATTAGATGGAGTGTCAACTTGACCTCGCTCAACAACACCATTCCCGATACTCGCCCGTCAACCGTTCCCGCCGATACAGAACTCTGGTCCACTCAAAGCCAAAACTCGGTTCCGTGCCAGTTTGGATGGGTCAAGGATTACACTGACAAGGAATATGTCTGCCGGACCTGCGGCGCACCGTGCATTTTTACAGCGAAAGACCAGAAATATACGTACGAGGTAAAAAAAGCTTACATCGACCAGGAACGCAAACTGTGCAGGCCATGCTGGAACCAGTCAAATGCCATCGCAGAACGGATCAAGCCTTACGTGACCCGGTGGGCAGCGGAAAAAAATGTGCTGCAAAATGACATTGCGTTTCTCGCGGAATGGCTGGAACTTCTGACTCAACGTGAGCGCAACCTTTCTGGACGTTTCGACATCGCCCAAAAGAACCTGTTGATCAAATTGATCCGCAAAGCAGGTGCCCGATAAGGGCGCGGGCCCATACCTGCCCGTGCCGCCCCGCCATCAATCGGTGCACTTTTCTACCACACGCGGTAGACCTGCCCCGTCTGCGCCCCTTCCACGCT
Organism: Massilia pseudoviolaceinigra; assembly: GCF_030846505.1. NCBI lineage: Bacteria > Pseudomonadati > Pseudomonadota > Betaproteobacteria > Burkholderiales > Oxalobacteraceae > Massilia > Massilia pseudoviolaceinigra. Next base: position 2,914 of record NZ_JAVCWL010000023.1, read on the forward strand.
GCGGCTATACGCCAGCGCCACGCGGCTGGCCGGCGCCGCCTCGAATCCGTAAAAATACGGGCCATACGCATCGAGCGATTCTTCCAGCACCGTCGGGCTGATGGCATTGATGCGCAAGCCGCGCGGCAGTTCGATGGCGGCGCCGCGCACAAACCCCTCCACGGCGTTATTGATCATGCTGGCCGACGCGCCGAAACGGATCGGTTGCTCCGCCACGATCCCGCTGATCAAGGTAATCGATCCGCCATCGTTCAGGAATGCCGGCGCCACCTGCGCCACATTCACCTGCCCCATCAATTTGCTGGCGATACCGACCTGGAACTGCTCCAGCCCCATTTCCGCCAGCGGTCCAAAATGCACGGCGCCTGCGGCCACCACCACGGCGTCGACCTTGCCGACTTGCTCGAAGAGATGCCGCACCTGGGCGATGTCGCGGATATCGGCGCGCACCTCGCCGCTGTTGGCGCCAACGGTCACGATTTCGTGGCGCGCGGCCAGATGGGAAGAAACTGCCTTGCCGATGGTGCCGCTGGCGCCGATGACGATGATTTTCATAGCTACTCCATAGAAGTTGAGAAATGGGCGATGCAGGCAATCAGTATCGATCCCTTAGCAATGAAGATAAATGGACTAATATGACGGATATTGCTCACTCATGATTCGGAATCAATGGATAAACTGCGCAGCATGGAGATTTTTACCGCGGTGGTGGACGACGGCAGCTTCACCGCGGCCGCCGCGCGTTTCGACATGTCGGCCGTGATGGTCGGCAAGCACATCCGCTTCCTGGAAGAGCGCCTGGGCGCGCGCCTGCTCGCGCGCACCACGCGGCGCCAGAGCCTGACCGAAATCGGCGAACAGTATGCGGAGCAGTGCCGCAGCATTTTGGCACAGGTGCGCGCCGCCGAATCGGGCGCCGAAGCGATGCGGCTCGCTCCGCGCGGGCGCCTGCGCATCAGCGCGCCCGTCACCTTCGGCAGCGAGTCGCTCTCGCCGCTGCTGCCGGGCTACCTGGCGCAGCATCCCGAAGTGAGCCTCGATCTGGAATTGAACGACCGCCTGGTCGACGTGGTGGACGATGGCTATGATGCGGCCATCCGCATCGGCGAACTGGATGATTCGGGCATGATCGCGCGCCGGCTGCGTCCTTACCGCATGTTGATCTGCGCCTCGCCCGATTACCTTGCGCGCCACGGCGAGCCGCGCGTGCCGGCCGACCTGGCGCAGCACGAGTGTCTGGACTTCATGCACTGGAAAAAACTGGTGCGCTGGCGCCTGGGCGACGATGACGGCGGTGCGCCGGCCCGGGCCAGCCGGTTCCGGTCGAACAATGGCCAGGCGCTGAAACAGGCAGCGCTGGCGGGCTTCGGGATTGTGATGCAGGCGGAGGTGATGCTGGCGCAGGAAGTGTCTGCGGGTCGGCTGGTATCGCTCCTGGAAGCGCATATTCCGGCGCCGCGCACGATGCACGTCATGTATCCGCGCGACCGCCAGGCCACGCCGAAACTGACCACCTTCGTCGATTTTCTGCTGGAGCACTTCGGCCCGCAGTAGCGCGGCGTACGCACCACTGCGGGTAATCCTTAACGCGACGCCTGGGCGATGGTCGCTTCGGCCGCTTGCTGGGTCCAGCCGCCGCCGAGCGAACGGGCCACCGCCACGCTGGCCAGCAGGCGCTGGGTGCGGATTTGCGCCGCGACGCGGTCGGCATTGAGTGAGCTGCGCTGGGCGTCCGTCACGTCCAGATAGGTCGACAGGCCACGCTCGTAGCGTGCCTGCGCCACCAGGTAAGCGCGTGCGGCGGCCTGCTGCGACTGGGCCTGCACTTCGCCCTGGCGCTGACGCTGCTGCACGTCCGACAGCGCATCTTCCACTTCGCGCAAGGCCGTCAGCAGCTTCGTTTCATGATTGGCGCGCGCTTCGGCGTAGCGTGCCTGCGACATCGCCAGATTGGCTTTGTTGCGGCCACCATCGAAGAGCGGCAGCGACAAGGCCAGCGGGCCGATGGAAAACTGGCGCGCGCCGCTATTGGTCAGATTGCTCAGACTCTCGGATGCGAAACCGAAATTGCCGGTCAGGGTCAACGACGGATAGAACGCGCCTTCCGACACCGCCACCTGCGCATTGGCCGCGCGCAGGGTCGCCACGCTCGACGCCAGGTCGGGCCGCTGCGCCAGCAGGCTGGCCGGCAGGCCGACCGGAATGGCCGGCGGCGCCGGCAGCTCCACCTTGGTGGCGGCGGCGATCAGCGGCGACGACGGCGACACGCCCACCAGGGTGGCCAGGCTGTGTTCGAGCAGGTTGCGCTGACGCTGCACTTCGTGCAGGTCGGCTTCGGCGTTGGCGCGCTCGATGCGGGCACGCGACACATCGAGTTCGTTCGACAGGCCGGCGTCGAAACGCGCTTCAATGAGCTGCTGCGATTCGCCGCGGGTTGCCAGTGCATTCTTGAGGATGGCCATTTCGGCATCCATGCCGCGCAGCTGCCAGTAGGTGCTGGCCACCTGCGCCGACAGCAGAAGGATCACGCCATCGCGGTCATCCTGCGCGGCCAGGGCCTGGGCATCGGCCGCTTCCACCACGCGCTTGACGCGGCCCCACAGGTCCAGCTCATACGACAGCGAGGCGCCGACGAAGTAGTTACTCCCTTCGATCGAGCGCCCGCCCAGGGCCAGGCTTTGCGAGGTTTCGGCGGAGGTGCGCGAATTGGCGGCCGAGGTGGTGAGGTTGACGCTCGGCGACTGCGCGGCGCGCAGGTTGCCCATTTGCGCCTGCGCCTGCAGCAGGCGCTGCGCACTGGCTTTCACGCCCGGGTTGTCGCGCACGGCGCGCTGCTCAAGGTCGTTGAGGGTCGTGTCGCCGAACACGGTCCACCAGCTCGCCGGCAGACGGGCGGTGGCCAGGTTGTCGGTGCCGGCATGGCGCCATGCCGGGTTGGCCGCGGCGACAGGTTCGACGAAATCGGTGCCGATGGTGGCGCAGCCGGACAGCGCCAGCAGCGCGCACAGGATCAGTGGCTTCAAGGTGATTCTCCCTACTTTAATGAGCGCCCGCGCCGGGACCGGACGGGGCTTTGACGTTGTCGGCGAACAGCAGCGCGCCGACGCAAGCGAACAGGAATACGGCCATGATGACAAAGCCATCGTTATAGGCCATGACATAGGCTTCGCGCCGCACCACGCGGTCGATCACGGCCAGCGCCTGGTTGGCGGCGGTGGCGGGATCGATGCCGCTGGCCATGAAGGCCTGGGTCAGCTGGTCCAGGCGTTGCTGCACCGGCGCCGACATCGCCGTGACCGACTGGCCGATGATCGCGGAGTGGAAGTGCTCGCGGTTGGTGAGCGTGGTGGCCAGCATGGCGATGCCGATCGAGCCGCCCAGGTTGCGCGTCATGTTGAACAGGCTCGATGCCGACGACGTGTCGGCCGGCGCGACTTTGTGCATCGCGAAGCTCGACAAGGTCAGCATGATGAAAGGCTGGCCCAGGGCGCGCACGACCTGAGACCAGAAAAGCTGGTCGTATCCGGTGGTCGCATCCATGTGCGAATTCATCAGGCACGAGATGCCGAACAGGGTCAGGCCGATGGAACACAGGATGCGGTTGTCGACCTTGGACGACAGCGCGGCGGCGAACGGCATGATGAACAGTTGCGGCAGGCCGGCCCACATGATGACTTCACCGATCTGCATCGGCGTGTAGCCGGCGATCTGGCCCAGGTACAGCGGCAGCAGGAACGAGGAGCCATACAGGCCCATGCCGATCACCGCCGACAAAATGGTGGCGACGATGAAGTTGCGCTGGCCGTACAGGCGCAGGTTCACGAACGGATCGGCGCGCGTGAGGCTCGTCGTCACCCACCCCACCAGGCCCACCAGCGACAGCGCGGCAAAGGTGATGATGAAGCTCGAATCGAACCAGTCCTTCGAATTGCCTTCTTCCAGGAAGATGGTCAGGCAGCCCAGGCCCATGGCCATCATGACGATGCCGAGCCAGTCGGCTTTCGCCAGCAGGCCAAGGTTGCCGCGGTCGCGGTCCAGGCCCCACCAGATACCGCCGATCAGCAACAGGCCCGGCACCCAGTTGATGTAAAAAATCGATGGCCATCCGTACAGCTCGGACAAATAGCCGCCCAGGGTCGGGCCCATGGCCGGCGCCAGGGTCGCGGTCAGGCCGAAAATGGCCATGCCGACCGAACGGCGCGACGGCGGCAGCTTGGCCATCACCAAGGTCATCGCCATGGGAATCAAGGCGCCGCCGGTAAAGCCCTGCAGCATGCGGAACACGATCATGCTTTCCAGGTTCCAGGCGGTGCCGCACAGGGTCGAAAAGACCAGGAACAGGGCGGTCGTGCCGATCATGTACATGCGCATGCCGAACACGCGCGCCAGCAGCGCGGTCATCGGGATGACGACGATTTCGGCGCACAGATAGGCGGTGGAAATCCACGAGCCCTCTTCCTGCGTGGCCGAGAGGGTGCCAAGGATGTCCTTGAGCGAGGAGTTGGTGATCTGGATGTCCAGGATCGCCATGAAGGCGCCCAGCATGCCGGCGGCGACGGCGATCCAGGTACGCATGTCGACCTTGTCGGAGATCGGCGGCGCTGCCGCCATTGCGCCGGCGGTCATGGTGTTGGTCGGGCTGCTCATGAACTGTGCTTAGTGGGCTGCGGGGGCGGCCGGGGCGGTCGCGGTCGTGGTGGCAGGAGCGGCCTGGCCAAGTTCGACTTCGGCCAGTGCCGACATGCCGGGCACCAGGCGGCCGCGCAGGGTCTTGACGTCTTCAGGACGCAGCACGATCTTGACCGGCACACGCTGGACGATCTTGGTGAAGTTGCCGGTGGCGTTATCGGCCGGCAGCAGCGCGAACTGGTTACCCGACGCCGGCGAGAAGCTGTCGATGCGGCCGACCAGCGGGTGTTTCGGCATGGCGTCGATCACCACGTGGACCGACTGGCCAGGCTGCAGGCCTGCCAACTGGGTTTCCTTGAAATTGGCGGTGATCCAGACGTCGTCCTGCACGATGGCGGCGAGCTGCTGGCCGGGCTGGACGCGCGCGCCCACTTCCACGCTGCGGCGGCCAAGGCGGCCTTCGACGGGCGCCACGATGCGGTTGTAGGCCAGCTGCTGCTGGGCGTCCTTCAACTGGGTTTGCAGGACCTTGATCTGGGCCTTGACGACGTCGCGCGCGGCGCCGGCGGCGGTGATCTGGGCCTGGGCCGCGACCACGGTGCCGCGGCGTGCCGACACGTCGGCGACGGCGCCGGCGCGGCCGGCGTTGGCGGCGTCGAGTTCCGCTTTCGACACGGCCTTCATCTGCGCGTTGTACAACTGGCCGAAACGCTCGGCGTCCTGCCTGGCGCGCACCAGCTGCGCTTCCGATTGCAGTACCTGGGCCGAGGCGGCGGCAGCCTGCGCGCGCACCTGTTCGACCTGGGCGTCGGCCTGCAGTACCTGCTGCTGGGCGCTGGCGATCTGCGCCTGGATCTGTTCGACCTTCACGCGCTGGTCGGCCGGATCGAGTTCGGCGATCACGTCGCCCGCCTTGACGCTCTGGTTATCTTCCACCAGCACCTTGGTCACCACACCCGAAATGCGCGCCGAAACCGGATGCACGTGGCCGGACACATAGGCGTTCTCGGTCTCGACGAAATGGGAGCTGCGGTACCACATGCGCCCGCCCGCGCCGACTGCCACCAGGGCGATCAGGGCCAGGATGCCGCGCACGCGCCAGTTGGGCGGGGTCGCGGCGGGCGCCGCGACGGGTGGAACAACGGCGAGGGCTTGTGGCTCGGCCTTGGCTTGTGCTTGCGACATGGTACTGCTCCGAATAATGAAATGGGGTAAGTGCATTATTCCTTATGCATTGCATCAAGTCAAGAAATGAAACGATTGCATTTCATTTAAGATTGAATTAGAGTGATGACCATGACGACAGCCAACCCTGCCCCACCAGTTCCGGCCGCCAAATCGGCGGGCCGTCCGCGCGCTAGCGAGCTTGAGGCGCGCCACAATAATCTGATCGACACGGCCGGCGAGCTGATGCTCAAGCACGGCTACGGCAAGGTCAGCCTGGAAACCATCGCCCGCGAAGCGCACGTGGCTGTGCGCACGATTTACGTCAAGTTCGGCGGCAAGGCGGGCTTGTTCCAGGCGGTGCTGCTGGCTAACCGCAGCCGGTTCTTCACGGCCAACGAGGTGGAACAGGACATGCGCCCGCTCAAGCAGGTCATTTCCGAGTTCAGCCTGCATTTTTTCGACATGATCACCGCGCCGGAGGCCCTGAGCATGCAGCGCATGGTGATTGCGGAAGCGGCGTCGAATCCGGAATTGTCCGCATCGTTTTACGAAGCGGGGCCACGCCAGACGCGCGATATGCTGATGCGCTATTTCGCGCGTGACGATATCCGGGCCCAGTTGCGCGAGGATCTGGTGCTGGAACTGGTTCCGACGTTTTTGCTGAACTGCGTGCAGGGTGAATACTTCGGGCGGTTTTTGTTTCAACCGGTTCCGCAAGCGCGGGAAGAGGTGGTGACGGCATTGGAGCAGCGCCTGGATCTGTTTTATCGCAGCGTTCTGCGCTCGCCTTGAGGCGGTAGCGGGACGGCGTGCCAGGCAGAATGTGCGTCATCGCACCGAAGTGGTGCATCATTTCTGGCAAAGTTGAGTCTTTCAAGGAGGATGTATGAGCAAGTCTGCTCGCTACGAATGGCATGACCAGCAAGCGTCACTAAATGAACGGATGAAGGGTTTCTTGGAAAACCCGAACATGGAACAACTTGAAGCGGTCGTCGCGGAGATGCACGCGTATGCGGCTGCCGCACGCTCGGGGAATATCGAGATTCCTGCGCGGTGGGTGAGTTTTCACTAGATATCGCCGCCAACCTTGGCGCCGCTTTGCACCGTCGTTTCCACCACTGGCGGAACCCACTTCCCGCGAAGGCGGGGACGCATAGCATCTTTGATCAACCGTGCTATGTATCCCCGCCTTCGCGGGGACGACGGCTCTGGATGTAGTGGGATTAAGTCTTACGGTTAGCACCGCGCATTAAAAAAGCCCCGTTGACGCATGGCGTGAACGGGGCTTTTTCTATTTGCGGCTCTTACTTCTTGCGCACCGGCGGCAAGTCCGTGCACACGCCTTCATACACTTCCGCCGCCATGCCGATCGATTCGCCCAGGGTCGGATGCGGGTGGATCGTCTTGGCGATATCGATGCCATCGGCACCCATCTCGATGGCCAGCGCGATTTCGCCGATCATGTCGCCCGCATGCGTGCCGACGATGCCGCCACCGACGATCCGGTGCGTCTCGGCGTCGAACAGCAGCTTGGTGAAGCCCTCGTCGCGGCCATTGGCAACCGCGCGGCCGCTTGCGGCCCACGGGAAGTGGCCCTTCTCCAGCTTGATGCCCTTCGCTTTCGCCTCGTCTTCGGTAATGCCGGCCCATGCCACTTCGGGATCGGTGTAGGCCACCGATGGAATCACCTTGACGTCGAAGAAGGCCTTCTCGCCATGCGCCGCTTCGGCGGCGACGTGCGCTTCATGCACCGCCTTGTGCGCCAGCATCGGCTGGCCCACCAGATCGCCAATGGCGAAGATGTGCGGCACGTTGGTGCGCATCTGCGCGTCGACCGGAATGAAACCGCGGTCGGTGACCGTCACGCCGGCCTTGTCGGCCGCGATCTTGCCGCCGTTCGGGCTGCGGCCGACGGCCACCAGCACCATGTCGTAGATCTGCGGCTCGGGCGCGGTGACGCCGGTTTCCGCCGCTTCAAACGTGACCTTGATGCCCTCTTCCAACGCTTCCACGGCAACCGTCTTGGTCTTGGTCATGACCTTGTCGAAGCGCTTCTCGTTGAACTTCTGCCAGACCTTGACCATGTCGCGGTCGGCGCCCTGCATCAAGCCATCGAGCATTTCGACGACATCGATGCGCGCGCCGAGCGTCGAGTAGACGGTGGCCATTTCCAGACCGATGATGCCGCCGCCGATAACCAGCATGCGTTTCGGGATCTGGCGCAGTTCCAGCGCGCCGGTCGAATCGACGATGCGCGGATCTTTCGGCACGAACGGCAGGTTGACCACGGCCGAACCGGCGGCGATGATCGCCTTCTGGAACTGCACGATCTTCTTGCTGCCGTCGGCGGCGGTCACTTCGATGTGGTTGGCGCTGACGAACTGGCCGACGCCCTGCACCACATTCACCTTGCGCATCTTGGCCATGCCCGCCAGACCGGTGGTCATCTTGGTGATGACCTTGTCCTTGTAGGCACGCAGCTGGTCGATGTCGATGTCCGGCTTGGCGAAACTGATGCCGTGCCTGGACATGGCTTGCGTTTCATCGATCACGGCGGCCACGTGCAGCAGCGCTTTCGATGGAATGCAGCCGACGTTCAGGCACACGCCGCCCAGCGACGCGTAACGCTCGATCAGCACCGTGTTCATGCCCAGGTCGGCCGAACGGAACGCCGCGGAGTAACCGCCGGGACCCGCGCCCAGCACCATCATCTCGCATTCGATGTCGACCTTGCCGTCGTACTTGGCCATGGCCGGGGCAGGAGCCGCCGCGCTTGGGGCCGCTGGCGGCGTCGGATGCGCAGGCGCCTGCGATTCGGCCCGGTCGGCCGCTGCCGGCGCCGCAGCCGCTGCAGCAGGTGCAGCAGCAGTTGCAGCCGCCGCAGGAGCCGCCGCCACGCCGCCGGCTTCGTCGAGCACCAGCAGCATCGAGCCTTCGGCGATCTTGTCGCCCACCTTGACCTTGATTTCCTTGACCACGCCGGCATGGCTGGCCGGGATTTCCATGCTGGCCTTGTCGGATTCGACGGTGATCAGGGACTGGTCGACCTTGATCGTGTCGCCCACCTTGATCATCACTTCAATGACTTCAACTTCCTTGAAGTCGCCGATATTCGGTACTTTTACCTCGATTGTGCTCATCGCTGTGTCGTCCTTATAACAAGGTCTTGCGCAGATCGGCCATGACTTCGGCCAGATATGCGGTGAAGCGCGCGGCCATGGCACCGTCGATCACGCGGTGGTCGTAGGACAGCGACAGCGGCAGCATCAGGCGTGGCTGGAATGCCGCGCCGTCCCACACCGGCTTCATGGACGACTTGGACAGGCCAAGGATCGCCACTTCCGGTGCGTTGATGATCGGCGTGAAGGCCGTGCCGCCAATGCCGCCCAGGGACGAAATGGTGAACGTCGCGCCCTGCATGTTGGCGGGACTGAGCTTGCCGTCGCGCGCCTGGGCCGACAGCTCGCCCATTTCGACGGCGATCTGCGAGATCGATTTCTTGTCGGCGTCCTTGATGACCGGGACCATCAGGCCGTTCGGCGTATCGGCCGCGAAGCCGATGTTGTAGTACTGCTTGAGAATCAGGTTGGCGCCGGTGGCATCGATCGATGCGTTGAACGCCGGGTATTTCTTGAGCGCGGCGACGCTGGCCTTGATCACGAAAGCGAGCATGGTCAGCTTGACGGTCGACTTGGCCTTGGCCAGCGCGGCGTTGGAATCGACGCGGAACTGTTCGAGGTCGGTCACGTCGGATTCATCGAACTGCGTCACGTGCGGGATCATCACCCAGTTGCGGTGCAGGTTCGGGCCACTGATTTTCTTGATGCGCGACAGCGGCAGCAATTCGGTCGGACCGAATTTGCTGAAGTCGAGCGATGGCCATGGCAGCAGGTCGAGACCCACGCCGGAACCGCCGCCAGAGGCTTTGCTGCCGTTGCCAGGCGACGCGCTCGCGAGCACACCCTTGACGAAGTTCTGCACATCCTGCTGGGTGATGCGGCCCTTCGGTCCGCTGCCGGGCACGCGCAGCAGGTCGACGCCGAGTTCGCGCGCGAACTTGCGGATCGACGGCGAGGCGTGGGCCTTGGCGTTCGATTGGACTGGTGCGGCTGCGTCGGCTGGTGCTGGCGCTGCGGCTGGTGCCGGAGCAGCGGCGGCAGGCGCCGGAGCGGCTGCCGCCGCTGGTGCTGCTTCCGCCGGCGCAGGTGCGGCTGCTGCGGGTACGGCGGCTGCCGGTGCGGCCGCTGCGTCATCGCTTTCGAGGATCAGCAGCAGCGCGCCTTCGGCGACCTTGTCACCGACTTTGATTTTGAGTTCCTTGACCACGCCTGCGTGGCTGGACGGGATCTCCATGCTGGCCTTGTCGGATTCGACCGTGATCAGCGACTGGTCGACCTTGATGGTGTCTCCCGGCTTGACCATCAGTTCGATGACTTCGACTTCCTTGAAGTCGCCGATATCCGGGACTTTGACTTCCACAATGCTCATAGCGTTTACTCCGTTCTTATTCGTTTAGTCGCGCGCTCGCCGCACCCCGCAACTTGGGTTCCCGCCTGCGCGGGAACGACGAAGCTATCTGAGGTGCGGAAAAACGCCGGGCAAAGTTACTGGGTCACCGGATTCGGTTTGTCAGGATTGATGCCGTACTTGGCAATCGCTTCCGCCACCACCGAAGTGGCAATCACGCCTTCGTCGGCCAGCGATTTGAGCGCCGCCACCACGATGTAGTAACGGTTCACTTCAAAGAACTCGCGCAGCTTGACGCGACTGTCGGAACGGCCAAAACCATCGGTACCGAGCACTTTGTAGGTGCGGCCCTTCGGCATGAACGCGCGGATCTGTTCCGCGAACAGGCGCATGTAGTCGGTCGTGGCGATGATCGGACCGGTGGTCTTTTCCATCAGCTGCGTGACATACGGCAGGCGTGGCGCGTCGGTCGGGTGGACCATGCTCCAGCGCTCGGCGTCCTGGCCGTCGCGGGCGATCAGGGTCAGCGACGGCGCCGACCACACATCAGCGGCAATGCCGAAGTCCTTCAGCAGCAGTTCGGCCGCAAAGATCGATTCGCGCAAGATGGTGCCCGAACCAATCAGCTGCACGCGCTGCTTGGCACTGGCGTCGCCTTGCTGCAGCAGGTACATGCCTTTCAGGATGCCCTCTTCCGTGCCTGGCGTGAGACCTGGCTGCTCGTAGTTCTCGTTCATCAAGGTGATGTAGTAGAACACGTCTTCCTGCTCCGCCACCATGCGGCGCAGGCCGTCCTGGACAATGACCGCGACTTCGTGCGCGAAGGTCGGATCGTACGGCAGGCAGTTGGGAATGGTCGCGGCCATCACGTGGCTGTGGCCATCTTCGTGCTGCAAGCCTTCGCCGTTCAAGGTCGTGCGGCCCGCGGTGCCGCCCATCAGGAAGCCGCGTGCGCGCATGTCGCCCGCCGCCCACGCCAGGTCGCCGATGCGCTGCATGCCGAACATCGAGTAGAAGGTGTAGAACGGGATCATGATGCGGTTGTTGGTCGAGTACGAGGTCGCCGCGGCGATCCACGAGCTCATGCCGCCCGCTTCGTTGATGCCTTCCTGCAGAATCTGGCCGGCCTTGTCTTCGCGGTAGTACATGACCTGGTCTTTATCGACCGGCTCGTACAACTGGCCCTGTTGATTGAAGATGCCGATCTGGCGGAACAGGCCTTCCATGCCGAAGGTACGCGATTCGTCGACCAGGATCGGCACGATGCGCTGGCCCAGGTTCGGGTCGCGCAGCAGGGTCGAAATGATACGCACAAAACTCTGCGTGGTCGAGATTTCGCGCCCTTCAGCGGTTGCATCGAGCACGTTCTGGAACGCCGACAGCGCAGGCACCGGCAGCGATTCGGCCGCTTGCGGACGGCGCTGCGGCAGGTAGCCGCCCAGCATTTCGCGGCGCTTGTGCAGGTAGACCATTTCCGGCGCATCGTCGGCCGGCTTGAAGAACGGGATCTCGGCCAGCTTGTCGTCCGGGATCGGGATCGCAAAGCGGTCGCGCATTTCGCGGATCGCTTCGTCGTCGAGCTTCTTGGTCTGGTGCGCGGTGTTGCGCGCTTCGCCGGACTTGCCCATGCCGAAGCCCTTGACGGTTTTCACCAGCAGGACGGTCGGGGTGCCCTTGTTTTCCTGCGCGATCTTGAAGGCGGCGTAGATCTTGTGCGGATCGTGACCGCCACGGGTCAGGCGCCAGATGTCGTCGTCGGTCATGTTGGCGACCATTTCCAGCAGCTTCGGATGCTTGCCGAAGAAGTTCTTGCGCACGAAGGCGCCATCCTTGGCCTTGTAGTTCTGGTATTCGCCGTCGACGGTTTCCATCATCACGCGCTGCAGGATGCCTTCCTTGTCCTTGGCCAGCAAGGCGTCCCAGCCCGGGCCCCAGATGACCTTGACCACGTTCCAGCCGGCGCCGCGGAAGTCCGCTTCGAGTTCCTGGATGATCTTGCCGTTGCCGCGCACAGGGCCGTCAAGGCGCTGCAGGTTGCAGTTCACGACCATCACCAGATTGTCGAGACGCTCGCGCGCGGCCATGCCGATCGCGCCCATCGATTCCGGCTCGTCCATCTCGCCGTCGCCGCAGAAGACCCAGACCTTGCGATTGGAGGTGTCGGCGATCGAGCGCGCGTGCAGGTACTTCAGGAAACGCGCCTGGTAGATCGCCATCAGCGGGCCCAGGCCCATCGAGACGGTCGGGAACTGCCAGAAGGTCGGCATCAGTTTCGGGTGCGGATACGACGACAGGCCCTTGCCGTCGACTTCGCGGCGGAAATTGAGCATCTGGTCTTCCGACAGGCGGCCTTCGAGGAAGGCGCGTGCGTAGATCCCCGGGGACGAATGGCCTTGCAGGTACAGCAGATCGCCGCCGTGGTCCGCGGTCGGGGCGCGCCAGAAGTGATTGAAGCCGATGCCGAGCATGTTCGCCAGCGAGGCGAAGCTCGAAATGTGGCCACCCAGGTCGCCGTCGGCGCGGTTGGCCTTGACCACCATCGCCATCGCGTTCCAGCGCATCCACGAGCGCAGGCGCTCCTCGTACTCCAGGTTACCGGGGCAGTGTTCTTCGAGGTGGGTGGGGATGGTGTTGACGTAGGCGGTGTTGCTGGAAAACGGGATGTGGGCGCCGCGGCGGCGGGCCAGGTCGACCATGCGTTCCATCAGGTAGTGGGCGCGGTCGGTGCCTTCATTTTCAATGACGGCTTCGAGTGCGTCGAGCCACTCCTTGGTTTCGAGCGTGTCGGGATCGTTGGCGGCTGCTGCCGTCAACTGGTCGAGTTGAGCTGACATTGATGCGTCTCCTTTGTTAGTGCCCTACCCGATCGAAATCAACGGCGGACGTTTTGCTGATTATTTACCAATACCCAAATTTAGTGGAGCAATTCTAACAGTAGTTTTCCGCTTTTTCAAATTACGATATATCGTTTCATATCGTGGGATTTCACTTGACGTGAACGTAAAGTCCATCTTTCTTTCAATGCAAGATTATGGGGAGTTCCGGGGATTCGGGGCACGCGATAGCAGCAGTGGCTTTATAATCCCGCTTTTCTCCCACTCTTTTCTCCCCACTCTTTTCCCGGCTAAAAATCATGTCCGCTCAACTGATCGATGGTGTTCTCCTCTCCCAACAATTACGCGCAGAAATCAAGCAGCGCGCAACCGTCCTGACCGCCAAAGGCAAGCAGCCGGGGCTGGCCGTGATCCTGGTGGGGGAAGATCCGGCCAGCCATGTGTATGTGCGCAACAAGGTCAAGGCGTGCGCGGACGTGGGCTTTCATTCGATCCTGGAAAAGTACGATGCCGACCTGACCGAAGCGGCCCTGCTCGACCGCATCGCCAGCCTGAACAGCGATCCGGCCATCCACGGCATCCTGGTGCAGATGCCGCTGCCCAAGCACATCAACCCGAACAAGGTGATCGAGGCGATCTCGACTACCAAGGATGTGGACGGCTACTCGGTGCTCAGCGCCGGCGAACTGATGACCGGCCTGCCGGGTTTCCGCCCGTGCACCCCGTACGGCTGCATGAAACTGATCGAAAGCACCGGCTACGAGCTGCGCGGCAAGCACGCGGTGGTCATCGGCCGCAGCAACACGGTCGGCAAACCAATGGCGCTGCTGCTCTTGCAAGCGAACGCCACCGTGACCATATGCCATAGTGCGACGCCGGACCTGGCTTACCACACGCGCCAGGCCGACGTGGTCGTGGCCGCCGTGGGACGCCGCAACACGCTCACCGCCGACATGGTCAAGCCCGGTGCGATCGTGATCGATGTGGGCATGAACCGCGACGATGACGGAAAACTGTGTGGCGATGTCGATACCGCCGCGGTGCGCGACGTGGCCTCGCATATCACGCCGGTGCCAGGCGGCGTGGGCCCGATGACGATTACCATGCTGCTGATGAACACGGTCGAAGCGGCCGAGCGCGGCTAACCGCAGACCGGCGGCGCGGCAAGCCGAGGCGATAGACAATTTATTGAAACCGACATGAGGAAAACAACATGACTACCGATACCAGCAATCCCCTGCTCGATTTCAGCGACCTGCCACGATTTAACGACATCAAGCCGGAGCACGTCACGCCCGCCATCGATCAGCTGATCGCGCATGCGAGCGCGGTCGTGACCGAGCTCGAAGCGCCCAGCGACGACGTGACATGGGACAATTTCGTCATTCCGCTCGAAGAAGCGACCGAACAGCTGGGCCGCGCCTGGGGCGTGGTCAGCCACCTCAACAACGTGGTGGACACGCCCGAACTGCGCGCCACCTACAACGATAACCAGCCGAAAGTGACCGAGTTCTGGACCGCGCTGGCCCAGAACGAAGCCCTGTTCGCCAAATACAAGGCGATCCGCGCAAGCGGCGCCTATGCGGCGCTGTCGCCGGCGCGCAAGCGCATCGTCGAGAACGCCCTGCGCGACTTCCGCCTGGGCGGCGCCGAATTGCCGGAATCGAAAAAGCAGCGTTTCGCCGAAATCCAGGAACAGCACGCCAGCATCTCGACCCGCTTCTCGGAAAACGTGCTCGACGCCACCAACGACTACAAGCTCATGGTCGAGAACGAAGCCGACCTGGCCGGCCTGCCGGACGACGTCAAGCAGGCCGCGCGCGCCGCCGCCGAGGCCGATGGCAAGCCCGGCTACCAGTTCACCCTGCATTTCCCGTCCTACTTCCCGATCCTGCAATTTGCCGACAAGCGCGAACTGCGCGAAACGATTTATCGCGCCAGCGCTACCAAGGCGTCGGAAATGGGTACCGTGTTCAGCGAGCTGGAGAAGTGGGACAACAGCAGCAACATCGCCAGTTTGCTCAAATTGCGCGACGAAGAAGCCAAATTGCTCGACTATCGCAATTTCGCCGAAGTCTCGCTGGTGCCCAAGATGGCCCAGAGCCCCGAGCATGTGATCGAATTCCTGGAAGACCTGGCACGGCGCGCGCGTCCTTTCGCCGAGCAAGACCTGGCCGAACTGCGCACCTTCGCCAAGGACGAGCTGGGCATCGACAAGCTCGAAGCCTGGGACCTGACCTACGCCTCGGAAAAGCTGCGCGAACGCCGCTACGCCTTCTCGGCCCAGGAAGTGAAGGAATATTTCCCCGAGCCGAAAGTCGTCGATGGCCTGTTCCGCCTGGTGCAAAGCCTGTTCTCGGTCGAGATCAAGCCCGACACGGCCGCCGCCTGGCATCCGGACGTGCGCTTTTTCCGCATCGAGCGCGACGGCAAGCTGGTCGGCCAGTTCTACCTGGATCTGTACGCCCGCAGCGGCAAGGGTGGCGGCGCCTGGATGGACGACGCCCGCGGACGCCGCCTGCAAACCGGCGGCACCCTGCAGACGCCGGTGGCCTACCTGACCTGCAACTTCACGCCGCCGGCCACGGTCGACGGCCAGCTGCAGCCATCGCTGTTCACGCACGACGAAGTGACCACCCTGTTCCACGAATTCGGGCACGGCTTGCATCACATGCTCACGCAAGTCGATGAAATCGCCGTCTCCGGCATTTCCGGCGTTGAGTGGGATGCGGTCGAGCTGCCATCGCAATTCATGGAAAACTTTTGCTGGGAATGGGACGTGCTGCAACACATGACCGCCCACGTGAAGACCGGCGAACCGCTGCCGCGCGCGCTGTACGACAAGATGCTGGCCGCCAAGAACTTCCAGTCCGGCCTGCAAACCCTGCGCCAGGTGGAGTTTTCGCTGGTCGACATGCACCTGCACTACGACTTCGATCCGGCCAGCGCGCAAACCGTGCAGGAACTGATCAACGACGTGCGCCAGAAGTTCTCGGTCATGATGCCGCCCGCATTTAACCGTTTCCAACACTCTTTCGGACATATTTTTGCCGGAGGGTACGCCGCCGGTTACTATAGCTACAAGTGGGCTGAAGTATTATCTGCCGACGCTTACGCCGCCTTTGAAGAAGCGGTCGAGGCGGGCGGCGGAGCCCTGTCCGAAGAAACCGGTAAACGCTTCCAGCAAGAGATACTGGCCGTCGGCGGTTCGCGCCCCGCGCTCGAATCGTTCAAGGCCTTCCGCGGCCGCGAGCCCAGTATCGATGCGCTGTTGCGCCACAGCGGCATGCAGTCCTGAAAGACCGTGCCAGCAGGAGAATTGTAATGACAGCAACAAAAAAGATGACTGGCACGATGATGGCACTGCTGCTGTGCGCCGGCGGCGCCAGTGCACAGCAGATGTATAAATGGGTCGATGCCTCGGGCAAGGTCACGTTCAGCGACCAGCCGCCGCCGGCCAACACCAAGCCGGTGGAAATCAAGGCCGGCGTCGGCGGCGCGGCCAGTGTGCCCCTGCCGTATGCGCTGGCGCAGGCCGTGCGCTCGCAGCCGGTAGTGCTCTACACGCGCCCCAAGTGCGATTTTTGCGACCAGGCACGTACCTTCCTGAAGGAGCGCGGCATTCCGTTTGCCGAGAAAACGGTGCAGACCCCGTCCGACGAATCCAAGCTCAAGGAAGCGGGCGGCGATGGCCGCCTGCCTTTCATCAAGATTGGCCGCGCCAAGTCGACCGGTTTTGAAGCGGGCGCATGGAATACCATGCTGACCGAAGCATCCTACCCGGAAAAGAAAATCCTCCCGGCAACCTACCAGTACCCGAAACCGACCTCCGCCGCGCCACCGGAGCCGGTGGTGCCGAAAGTCGATGAAAAGGCCAAGGCTGCCCAGGATGCCGAACGCGCGCCGCCGCAGGAAAAGACATCACCGCCCGGCTTCGTGTTCTGAGCACGCCGATGACGCGCATCGATTTCCATACCAACATCCCGGACAAGCTGAGCTACGCCTGCCGGCTGGCGCGCAAAGCCTATGCCAGCCGTGCAAAGGTGGTGCTGCTGGCCGAGGATGCGGCGCAGGCGCAAGCGCTGGACGAGGCCCTGTGGACCTTGTCGGAAACCGATTTCCTGCCGCACGTGATGGCCGGCGACCCGCTGGCCGCGCGTACGCCCATCATCATCACCGACCGCGACGATGCCGAGCTGCCGCATTACGACATGCTGGTGAACCTGACGCGGGCCACGCCGGCCCAGCTCGGGCGTTTCCAGCGCGTGTTTGAAATCATTTCCACCGATGACAGCGACGCCGCCGCCGGGCGCAAGCGCTACGTCGCCTACAAGCAGCAATCCTATCCACTGACTCACTTCGTCGCAGGCCAGTCATGACCCAGACTCGTCCGTTCGATCCGAATATCCCCGTGCTGACGGAATTGTTTTCCGACAAAGGCGAGGCGCAAGCCGACCCGGCCGCGCAGCTACCGGCACAGGAACCCCTGCTGGCGGACTGGAGCGAGCCCGAATGGGCCTTGCTCGAACGTCGCCTGTCCGAGCGCATCCTCCAGCAAATCCAGGGAAGAGTCGACTTCGTGCTCGAACAGCGCCTGCGCGACAGCATGGAACAAGTGCTGCAGCACGCCGTCGCCGGGCTGACGGCCGAGCTGCGCCTCGGCCTGCAGGACACCATCGAGAGCATCGTGGTGCGTGCGGTGGCCCAGGAACTGAGCCATCTGCAGAGCCAGAAATAGCCTGCCCTGCCTGCTCTCCCGGGCGGTGCCTTTCATTTGCTTACAAAACAGCGGTGATCTGGTGCACCCCGGCGTGCACGCAACGCCTGTACCCGCGTTGATGGTGAGAGGCCACAATTTCTTCCTTAAATTCTGACAATCGGCTTTGCGAAGCATTTAAATTGTTGTACCTTTTGCCCTACACAAAATTTTCGAAACGGCGCCACGAGCGCTGTCTGTTTTCAATCCAATGGAGAATGCACATGCAGTTCACGACCAAACTCATTCCACTCGCAATCGCCATGGCATTTGCCGCCAGCGCCAGCGCCCAGGACGTCGTCAGGATCGGCCACGTCGGTCCGATCTCGGGTGCCAGCGCGCACTTGGGCAAGGATAACGAGAACGGCGCCAAGATGGCCGTGGAAGAATTGAACGCCAAGGGCTTCATGATCAACGGCAAGAAGGTCAAGCTGGAACTGGTGCTGGAAGATGACGGCGCCGATCCCAAGCAGGGCACCGCCGTGGCGCAGAAGCTGGTCGATGCCAAGGTACAGGGCGTGATCGGCCACCTCAATTCGGGCACCACCGTACCGGCCTCGCGGATTTACCATAACGCGGGCATTCCCCAGATTTCCCCTTCCTCCACGATTCCCGAGTACACCAAGCAAGGCTTCAAGTCCGCCTTCCGCGTGGTTGCCAACGACAACAAGCTCGGCGGCACCCTGGGCCGCTACGCGGTCGACACCCTGAAAGTGAGCAGTATTGCCGTCATCGATGACCGCTCGGCCTATGGCCAGGGCGTGGCCACCGAGTTCCTCAAGGGCGCCAAGGCAAAAAATCCGGCGATCAAGGTCGTGGGCAAGGAATTTACCAGCGCCACCGCCACCGACTTCACCGCCATCCTGACCTCGCTCAAAAACAAGAAGCCGGACCTGATCTTCTTCGGCGGCATGGATGCGGTCGGCGGCCCGATGCTCAAGCAAATGAAGGCACTCGGCATCAACGCCAAATTCATGGGCGGCGACGGGATTTGCACCGAATCGCTGGTGCGCCTGGCTGGTGACGGCGTGGGCGAAGGCAATGTCACCTGCGCCGAAGCGGGCGGCGTGACCGGCGAGCAGGAAAAATCGCTGGCGGACTTTGTGGCGCGCTACAAGAAACGCTTCAACAATGCCGACGTGCAGCTGTACTCGCCGTACGTGTACGACGCGGTGATGGTCATGGCAGCAGCGATGCAAAACGCCAAGTCGGCCGACCCGGTCAAGTACTTGCCTGAACTGCAGAAGATCAAGCATCAGGGCGTAACCGGCCTGATTCAGTTCGACGACAAGGGCGACATCAAGGATGGCGCGCTGACCATGTTCACCTTCAAGGGTGGCAAGAAGACCAAGATGTCGGTCGTCAAGTAACGACCTTGCGCCGGCTGCGGCCCTGGCCGCGGCCCGCGTGGCAGGCATAAAAAAACGCGCTGCAGTGACAGCGCGTTTTTCTATTGCGGTTGATCGAGGAAGCAGCGGCTTATTTCTGTGCCAGGATCCATTTGACCAGGGTGCGGGCTTCAGCATCGCTCACTTGCGGATTGGCTGGCATCGGTACCGCGCCCCAGGCGCCGGCGCCGCCCTTGAGGACTTTGGCGGTCAGCTTGCCTTCAGCATCCTTCTGGCCGGCATACTTTGCCGCAACATCCTTGTAGGCGGGTCCGACCAGCTTGTTCGCGACAGCGTGGCAAGCCATGCAATTTTTTGCTTTTGCCAAATCGGCGTTTGCCATGGCGCTCGACGAGGCCAGCGCCGACAACACCGTGAACAACATCAGGGACCGTTTCATGTATTTCTCCAGAGTGAACAACTGAATGCAATTTTACCGTGTTTCGGAAATCCGAATGTGCGGCCACACGCTCTATAACGGGTCAAGCCTGTGGACGGTTGACCCAACTATTTGCCCAGCGACACGATTTTACTGCCCCTCAGAGGCAATTGTTTGTAAGATATGCGTATGAAAAGGAGTTTGCCATGCCACTGATACTATTAATTGCAGCGCTTGTGGGCCTGCGCTATTTCGAAGTCTGGCGTTTTGCCGAGTTGTCGTGGTGGTGGGTGATTGGTTTGATGTTCGTGGCCTTCATCTGGTTCGAGTTCGTCGAAAAGATTTTCGGGCTGGACAAGAAAAAAGCGCACAACGTCGATGAGGCGAGGCGCAAGGCGCGGGTGAAGGAAGCGTTTGAGAAGGCGAACAAGAAGTAGGAGTTGTGGCGACGGCGGGGAGCTTAACCACAGTCGTCCCCCGCGCCAAGAAGGCCCTCGGCGGGTGCCCAAGTTTGTTCCATAGCCAACGAATGATCAGAAAACTTGGCCCCCCGCCTGCGCGGGGGCGACGGCAGCTGACGGCCGCCTGTCAAAGACTCAACCCGTCACAGCCCCCTTGCTGGCCGACGACGCCAGCGCCGCAAACTTGGCCAATACGCCCCGGGTATACCGCGGCGCCGGCTTGACCCAGTTGGCGCGGCGGCGTGCGATTTCCTCATCGCTCACGTTCAGCTCAATGAGCTGCTGGTGCGCATCGATCGTCACCGAATCGCCCTCTTCCACCAGTGCAATCGTGCCGCCATCGAACGCTTCCGGCGCCACGTGGCCCACCACCATGCCCCAGGTCCCGCCCGAGAAGCGCCCGTCGGTAATCAAGCCCACCGATTCACCGAGTCCCTTGCCGATCAGCGCAGCGGTCGGCGCCAGCATTTCCGGCATGCCCGGACCACCCTTCGGCCCTAGGTAACGCATCACCAGCACGTCGCCCGCCTTGATGCCGTCCGCCAGGATCGCATCCATGGCCGAATACTCGTCGTTGAACACGCGCGCAGGACCGGTGATCACCGGATTCTTCAGGCCGGTAATCTTGGCAACGCAGCCTTCCGGCGACAGATTGCCCTTGAGGATGGCCAGGTGGCCCTGCTTGTATAGCGCCTTATCGATGGTACGGATAACATCCTGCTTCGGGTCCGGTACCGACGGGATCTCGGCCAGTTCCTCGGCGATCGTGCGGCCGGTAATGGTGATGCAGTCGCCATGCAGCAGGCCGGCGTCGAGCAGCAGCTTGAGCACTTGCGGCACGCCGCCCGCCTTGTGCAGGTCGGTCGCCACGTACTGTCCGGACGGCTTGAGGTTGCAGATGACCGGCACTTTCTGGCGCACGCGCTCGAAGTCGTCGATGGTCCACTCGACCTCGGCCGCATGGGCAATCGCCAGGTAGTGCAGCACCGCGTTGGTCGATCCGCCCGTGGCCATGATCAGCGAGACCGCGTTCTCGATCGATTTGCGGGTGATGATGTCGCGCGGTTTCAAATCCTTTTTCACCGCTTCGACCAGCACGCGCGCCGATTCGGCGGCCGAGCCAACCTTTTCGTCGTCCGGATTGGCCATGGTCGACGAATACAGCAAGCCCATCCCCAGCGCCTCGAACGAGGACGACATGGTGTTGGCCGTGTACATGCCGCCGCAGGAACCGGCCGACGGGCAGGCGTTGCGCTCGATGCCGTCGAAGTCTTCCTTCGACATGCGCCCGGCCGTGAATTCTCCCACCGCTTCGAAGGCGGACACGATGGTCAGGTCCTTGCCCTTCCAGTTGCCCGGCTTGATGGTGCCGCCATACACATAGATGCCCGGCACATTGGTGCGCGCCAGGGCGATCATTCCGCCCGGCATGTTCTTGTCGCAGCCGCCGATCACGACCACGCCATCCATCCACTGGCCGTTCACACACGTTTCGATACAGTCGGCGATCACTTCGCGCGAGATCAGCGAATATTTCATGCCTTCGGTGCCCATCGACATGCCGTCCGAGATGGTCGGGGTGCCGAACACCTGCGGATTGGCGCCGGCCGCCTTGACGGTGGCAATCGCAATATCGGCCAGCTTTTGCAGGCCCGAGTTGCACGGCGTGATGGTCGAGTGGCCGTTGGCGATGCCGATCATCGGCTTGTCGAAATCCTCGGTTTCATAGCCCATGGCGTAGTACATCGAGCGGTTCGGGCTGCGCGAGACGCCTTCGGTGATGTTGCGGGAACGACGGTTGTAGCGTGGCTGGTCTGACATGGCTTCACTCCGGTGATGATCTGGTGTTGAACTAATATTGCCAAGAATGCCTTGCAGGCGGGCGCGCGTCAAATATATCATTTGCATTGCTGTGAGTCGCAGCGCATATCACAACACCTTCTTTACATGGAAAAGCATATCGATGAACCTGGAACTGCGCCAGTTGCGCTATTTTGTCGCCGTCGCTGAAGAACTTCACTTCGGCAAGGCCGCGCTGCGCCTGCACATGACCCAGCCGCCGCTGTCGCAAACCATCCAGGGCCTCGAAGAGTTGCTCGGCGCGCCGCTGTTCGCGCGCAGCCGGCGCGCGGTGGAATTGACCCCGGCCGGCCAGGCCCTGCTGCCGGAAGCGCGCCGCATCCTGGCCGCCAGCGCGGCCCTGCCCGCCCTGGTGCGGCGCGCGGCCGGCGGCGAGGCGGGCCGCCTGTCGCTGGCGTTCGTGTCCTCGGCCGATTACAGCGTGCTGCCGCCCTTCCTGCGCAGCTACCGCGCCGCGTTTCCGCAGGTCCAGATCGTGTTGCAGGAAGCCACCTCGGACGTGCAGATCGATGACTTGCTGCACGGGCGCATCGACGCCGGCCTCCTGATTCCGCCGCTGCCGGACAAGGCGCGCCTGGAACTCGATTACCTCAAGGTGCTGACCGAGCCGCTGATCGTCGCCCTGCCGGCCGGCACCAGCGGGGCCACCGGGGATGCGCCGGTAGCGCTGGCGGCCTTGCCGCCGCTGCCGCTGATTATCTTTCCGCGCCCGATCGCGCCAGCCCTGCACGACGCGATCCTGGGATGCTTTCGCGCGGCCGGCATCACGCCCGAGATCGGGCAGGAAGCGATCCAGATGCAGACCATCGTCAGTCTGGTGTCGGCCGGCATGGGGATGGCACTTGTGCCACAATCGGTGTCCAATCTGATGCGGCCCGGCGTAGAATACCGGGCCCTGCGCGAACCGACGCCGCAGGTGGAAACCGGGCTGGCCTGGCGGCGCGACGCCGTCTCGCCGGTCTTGCAGGGTTTTTTGGATTTACTGAGGAAAAATACTGATGCTGACCCACCCGATGCCTGACCCCGTCGCCTTTTCGCTCGGCCCGCTGCACGTGCACTGGTACGGGCTGATGTATTTGCTGGCGTTCGCCATGTTCCTCGCGCTCGGACGCGTGCGCATCAAGCAAGCGCATATCGCCGCGCGCGGCTGGAAAAAAGAAGACCTGGACGACATGCAGTTCTACGGCATGCTCGGGGTAATCATCGGCGGGCGCCTGGGCGAAGTATTCTTTTACCAGCCGGCCCGCTTCATGGCCGATCCGGTGGCCATCTTCAAGGTCTGGGAGGGCGGCATGTCCTTCCACGGCGGCTTTCTCGGGGTGCTGGCGGCCATGGCACTGTGGGCGCGCAAGGCAAAACGCAATCTGCTCGACGTCTACGATTTCATCGCGCCGCTGGTCCCGCTCGGCTACGCGGCCGGACGCATGGGCAACTTCATCAACGCCGAACTGCCGGGCCGCGTGGCCGACGCCAGCCTGCCGTGGGCCATGCTGTGGCCGGGCGTGCAGGGGCCGCGCCATCCGTCGCCGCTGTACCAGATGATCGTCGACGGGCTGGTGGTGTTCGTGCTGCTGTGGATCTATGCGCGCAAGGAGCGCCCGCGGCTGGCCGTGGGCGCCATGTTTACCCTGCTGTACGGCTGCGCGCGCTTCTTCACGGAATATTTCCGCGTACCGGACTGGCAGATCAGCGTGGCCGGCTTGCCGGTCACGTCGGGACAGATGCTGTCGCTGCCGATGATTATCGGCGGCGTGGCCATGCTGGTCTGGGCTTACCGCAGCGGTGCGGTCAGTGAAACGCCTTCCACAGCATATAACCGGCCAGCGCATACAAAATAACGGCGAAGATGCGCTTTAACTGCTGGACCGGCATGCGGTGCGCGGCGCGCGCCCCGAGCGGCGCGGCCAGCACGCTGGCGGCGGCGATCACGGCCAGGGCGGGCAGGTAGATGTAGCCGAGCGAATACGGCGGCAGGCCCGGCTGATCCCAGCCGAACCAGATGTTCGACAAGGTGCCCGAGAGCGCGATCGGAAAGCCCAGCGCGGCGCTGGTTGCCACGGCCTGATGCATCTTGACGTTACACCAGGTCATGAACGGAATCGACATAAAACCGCCACCCGCGCCCACCACGCCCGACACCACGCCGATCCCGCCGCCCACCGCGAACATGCCTGGCGCCTGCGGCAACTCGCGCGCGCCGGCCGGCTTTTTCCCGCTCAGCATCTGCGTGGCCGAAAACGCCACGAACGCGGCAAACACCAGCGCCAGCGCGGTGGTGTTGAGCTGCTTGCCCAGCCACGGCCCGGCCCAGGAGCCGACCACGATGCCAGGTGCGAGCATGCGCACGATCGGCCACACCACCGCGCCATGCGCGTGATGCGCGCGCACCGATGACAGCGAGGTGAACATGATGGTGGCCAGCGAGGTGGCGATCGCCATGTGCACCACCGCCTCGGGCGGGAAATGCTCGGCGGTATAGATCATGGTGATGAAGGGCACCAGCACCATGCCCCCGCCGATGCCCAGCAAGCCGGCCGCGAAGCCGCCGGCGGCGCCCATGGCCAGCAGGATCAGAATCAGGCTCCAGTCCATCGGCGCCCCCTTGGGGTAGCCGTCATTGCATTTAAAGTCGTCATGGGTGCAGTCGGAGGATTGCTGTTAGTAGCAAGCCACACAGAAACTTGCCTTGGCAAGTATTCTACAACGCAACGCCCGCATGCATTGCCGCGCCACCGGCAAGGCCAGCCAGGTTCAGGCGCCCTGGGCATGGGGCGCTGCACGCGCGGCCGGGGCCTTGGCGCCGCAAGCCGCTTGCGCTTGCACTGCCATGCCGGCGTTCAGCATGCCATTCAGGGTAAGGCGCAGGTGGCGCCGGGAGATGCCTGGCTTGAGCAGCACGAGGCCGGCAAGGCGCGCGCTGTCCGGGTCTGGCAGCGCGCCACAGAACAGCAGCACCGGTGGCAGCCTGCTGCCCCCGGCGTGGGCCGCCAGCAGGGCCGGCGCGCGCGCGTCGAGCAAGGCCTCGGCTGCTGCGGCGCAGGCTGCCACCGCAACCCGGTAAGCCGGCGCCAGCAGCATTGCCAGGAGCGCGCCGACCTCGTGGTCCGGGTCGATCAACAGCGCCCACGGCGCTTGCGGCAGGTCCGGCACGGCCGCCGCGCGGGCGGCATCCATCAGAACTGTTCCCAGCTGGGGTCGCCGGAGCGCGCATTGGCCACGCGCAGCGGCCGCGCGGCCGGCCTGGATGGCGCCGCGCGGCGTACCGGGTGCAGCGTGACGACCTTGGCGCCGTGCGGCGGCATGAGGCGCCCCGTTTCATCGCCGTCATGGCCTTCGATGGTGCTGGTCAGGTCACCCGCCGCCACCGTCTGCGCCACCAGCACAGCGGCATTGATCGGCGCGGTGATCGAGCGCCTCACGCGCCAGGCCAGCACGACGCCGATGACCAGCGCCAGGGCGCTCAGTCCCAGCGTCAGGAGACGCGCCCGCTCATAGCTGGCGCTCGCTGCCGTGGTATCGGCGGCAACCTGTTTCTGCTGCTCGTCAAGATGAGTGGCCAGCGCGTCCTGCCACAGCCGGGTGGCCGGCGCGGCGCGGGCGATCAGCAGCGCGATCGCCTCGGCCTGCTTGTTGGCGCGCGCCAGGGTAATAAACTGGTTATTCAGCGGCCTGACGCTCTCTCGCAGCTCGGTCAGCTTTGCGACGAACGCCTTGTCCGCGGCACCGACGGCATTCGCGCTGAAGGCGGTGAAAGCGGCATCGTAAGCTTCGCGCGCCTTGACGATCTTGACCGATTCGCGCTCCTTGGCCGCCTCGTCGTCCAGCAACGCCAAGGTGCGCGCGACGCGGGCGACGATATGCACCGACTCGGACATCTGGTGCAGCAACTCCATGCGCAGCATGCTGCCTTGCACGACATTCTGCAGGCTGGCCTGCACGGTGCCGAGGGAGCTCATGCCGACGACGGCCAGCGCCAGCGTCATGGAGAGCAGGACCGCGAAGCCGAAAGCGAGGCGGGTACCGATATGGTATTTTGCGATTTTCATGGGGAGTTTATGTATGGGGTGAGGAAGCGCGCCGGTCAGGCTGCGATGGCGTCGGGCAGGTGCAGTGCATTGGAGCCCATCAGGCGCTCGACGTCGATCAGGATCAGCATGCGCGCGCCGACGATGCCCAGCCCGGCCATATAACCGGCGCCGATGGCCGGCGCCGGCTTGATCTGGCTTGGATCGAGGGTGCTGACGTCGGACACGCTGTCGACCACCAGTCCCATGACACGGGCGCCGAGGTTGAGGATGATGACCACGGTGAACTGGTCGTAGCTCGGCAGCGCGTTGCCGAATTTGATGCGCAGGTCGACGATCGGCACAATGATGCCGCGCAGATTGATGACGCCCTTGATATGCATTGGCGCGTTGGCGATGCAGGTGACGGCATCGTAGCCGCGCAATTCCTGGACCTTCTGGATATCGATGCCGTATTCTTCGGCGCCGAGCGTAAAGGCGAGATAGTCGGGCGCGCGGGCCGCGCCGGTACTGCGGATAAAGGTGGACATGAGGTCCCTTTCGTTCTGGTTACGCAAACCTTGCGTGAAAAAGAACCGGGCGTCGGGTGACAGAGAGGCGGACAATGGCGCGCTGGCACGATGGACGAACGGTCGTCGAGCGGCGCAGCTGGGCCGGGGG
Source organism: Massilia pseudoviolaceinigra (assembly GCF_030846505.1). Taxonomy (NCBI): domain Bacteria; kingdom Pseudomonadati; phylum Pseudomonadota; class Betaproteobacteria; order Burkholderiales; family Oxalobacteraceae; genus Massilia; species Massilia pseudoviolaceinigra. The sequence continues at coordinate 29,540 of NZ_JAVCWL010000023.1, forward strand.
AGACTGCGTCGGCTGCCGGGAGGGAACAGCGCTGGAAAGGCATCCGATGCGTACCCTGCAACGGGGAGGGGTCGCGGGGCGGTCAGCGCGGGCGCTGTGGGGCATCGGAGAGAACAGGAACAAGCTTATTCTCGTTATTTCCACATAGAAATTGTTTTAAGCAAAAACATACCACTTATTACTCATGCCTGTCACTTCTGTGCGCGCGCACCGATCAGGTTCAGCGCTTCGGTCGCTTGCAGGACGTCGCTGGCGACATCGTTGAGCTTTCGCTGGTGCGAACGGGCATGCTCGCGCAGGGTGCGGAAGGCGGTCTCGCGATCGGTTTTGTTACGCTCCATCAAAATGCCCACCGCCATGCCGACTTCCCGCCCCTGCTGCAGGGCCAAGGTGAGCCGGCTTTCGCTGCCGCGCAGCTCGCGCAGCTCGTCGGCGCGCGCCAGTCCCGCCTGCACGCTGGGCACGATGCGCGTGATATCGATCGGCTTGACCAGGTAGCCGACGGCGCCGCCGTCGATGGCCGCGCGCACGGTGGCCTGGTCATCCTCGGCCGACAGGAACATGACCGCGATGGCGCCGTGGGCCTGCAGGTGCTGCGCCAGTTCCAGGCCGGACATGCCGGGCATGGACACGTCCAGCAGCGCCAGGTCGGGTGCGCGCGCGCCGCTGGCGAGCAACTCGAGCGCCATCGCCCCGCTGGTGGCGACGCGCACCTCGTAGCCGGCCAGGGTCAGCACGCGGTTGAGCAATCCCAGGATCAGGACATCGTCGTCGACCAGCAGCAAGGAGCGCCTGGCGGCGCCGGAGGCAGGCAGGCTCATGGACGGCCCGCGCGTTCGATTTTGCCCAGGACCTCGGCGATCCGGTGCCCCGAAGTTGCTTGCGCCATTCCTTGACAGTCTGTTCGCGCGCTGTCCAGCTGGCTGCGCCAAGCGAGGCAAGGATGGCCAACACCAGAAAACCGCCAAACAGCGAAGCGATATGACTGGCGCGGAACCGGTAGCGCGGACGTTCGCTGTTTTCGGGGAGCATGAGTACTCCATAGCATCGCTGTCCCCTGTGCGGGCGACCCTGTTGCCGATAAGGTACAGCTTGCTAAGCCCGGCCGAGCAAGGTGTCGATGGTATGCCATTCGTGCGGCTCGACCGGCATGACCGACAGGCGGCTGCCCTTGGCCAGCAGGCGCATGCCGGCCAGCTCGGGAATGGTGCGCAACTGTTTCAGGCTCAGCAGAGCGGTCTTGCGCACGGCGCGCACGTCGACGCTGATCCAGCGCGGCTGTTCGCGGGTGGCCTTGGGGTCGTAATACGGACTGGCGGGATCGAACTGGGTGGCGTCCGGATAAGCGTTCGAGCACACCTCGACGATGCCGGCAATGCCCGGCTCGGCGCAGCTGGAATGGTAGAACAGCACCAGGTCGCCTTCGCGCATGGCGTCGCGCAGAAAATTGCGCGCCTGGTAATTACGCACGCCGAACCAGGCCACCGTGCGATCGGGCGCGGCCAGCACGTCGTCGATACTCACTTCGTCCGGTTCGGACTTCATCAACCAATAAGCCATGTATGCCACTCCGTCGGCGCGTCGCCATTGGCGGCGCGCCGTCGACATGCACCGACAAAGCGCGCGCCCATAAAAAAACGGTTGCGCACCGAATGCTTGCAACCGCTTATGAAAATCAGAGCCCCGCATGTGCCGTCTTTACCGGCATCCTGAACCTAATGGTTCAAGGCGGTCACAGTTAGTTCAATTTCGGGTTCGTCGGACAAGCGACGCTCACTCCCATCGAACAAAATTCCGCAACCTGTGCACATAAATGGTTCAAGGAATATATGGCAATCGCGAACACCGCAGGGTGAGACGGAGTTTACTCCGATGGGCGGTCATGTCAAACGAAATTAGCCTCAGAACAGATTTTCTTGCGGCGTCAGGGCGTTATCGAGGACCGTGTGCATGTCGCCGAGTTTCTGCTTGACTTCCAAAATCGACATTTCGGAAAGCGGTCCTTGCGGCGTTTTCACCGACAGGAATTCAGCGGCCACACTGAGCGCGGCCATGACGGCGATGCGATCATTTCCCTTGACCTTGCCCGAATCGCGCAAGCCGCACATTTTGCCGTCGAGATAGCTCACCGCTTCCAGCAAGGTGCGTTCCTCGCCTTCCTTGCACATGAGGCGGTACGCGCTTCCCATGATCGTGACATTGAGCTCGGTCATTGTGCAACCTCATCATGCTGTACAAGCGATGCAGGCGGTGCATTCGGATCGGGCATTTGCGAGAGCAAGGCTTCAAGCCGGCGCTGCACTTCATGCATGCGTCCCACGCATTCCTCGTTTTCGGCGCACAGCGCCATATTCGACTGGCGCAGTTCGGCATTGGTCTGGCGCAGCTGCGCGTTCTCGCTGCGAAGTGAGAGGGTCAACGCGGCAAGCCGGTCAATTTTTTCGGATAGTTCGTCGAATTCAGAAATCATCCCGTAACTATAGGGGTGTGAATGAAAGTCCGTCAACCGAATCAGTAACAGGGGTGGACGATTGATGTAAGGGGATGTAATAGGGCCCGGCTGAATCGGCCGCGCCCGGACCGATTCATTACCGCCTTTTCTCACTTGGCGGAAACCGGAAGTGGCGCCGGCAAGTACGCAGGATGCGGGGAACCGCATTCGCGCGCAGCGTTGAGATCTCACCAGTTTACGGTGCTGCGGCGGGCCCGCGGTTTGCGCCAGATCAAGCTCGTCTGTTAAATAGTCAACAGGACGCCTTGAAAAACACCTTGACCGTCCCTATAATTAGCACTCGTTAGTAGAGAGTGCTAACAACTCTTTCTAGTCTCCGCGGCAACACCGCGAGACATGTTGAAACACCGGGAACGCCTGTGGCGGTCCTGACCAATAGCTACTAAACCACTGAATATTAAGGAGTTTTGCATGAACCTTCGCCCATTGCACGATCGCGTTATCGTCAAGCGTCTCGACCAGGAAACCAAAACTGCGTCCGGCCTCATCATTCCTGACGCAGCTGCTGAAAAACCGGATCAAGGCGAAATCTTGGCTGTCGGCAACGGTAAAGTCCAGGATGACGGCAAAGTACGCGCGCTGGAAGTGAAAGTCGGCGACCGCGTCCTGTTCGGCAAATACTCCGGCCAAACCGTCAAAGTCGACGGCGAAGAGCTGCTGGTGATGCGTGAAGAAGACATCATGGCCGTCCTGGTCAAGTGATCTTCAACTAGTCCGCGCACCACCTTTCATTAAGAATTCCACGCGATAGAAATCTACGCACAACGGAGAAAATAAACATGGCAGCTAAAGATGTAGTATTCGGCGACGCAGCGCGCGCCAAAATGGTTGAAGGCGTCAATATCCTCGCCAACGCAGTCAAAGTCACCCTGGGCCCGAAAGGCCGCAACGTGGTGCTCGAGCGCTCGTTCGGCGCGCCGACCGTCACCAAGGACGGTGTATCGGTCGCCAAGGAAATCGAACTCAAAGACAAGCTCATGAACATGGGCGCGCAAATGGTCAAGGAAGTCGCTTCCCGCACCAGCGACAACGCCGGCGACGGCACCACCACCGCGACCGTGCTGGCACAAGCCATCGTGCGCGAAGGCATGAAGTTCGTTGCCGCCGGCATGAACCCGATGGATCTGAAGCGCGGCATCGACAAGGCAGTTGCTGCCACCGTCGAAGAGCTGGCCAAGATCGCCAAGCCATGCACCACCACCAAGGAAATCGCCCAGGTTGGCGCGATCTCCGCCAACTCGGACTACTCGATCGGCGAGCGCATCGCTGAAGCGATGGAAAAAGTCGGCAAGGAAGGCGTTATCACCGTTGAAGACGGCAAATCGCTGAATGACGAACTCGACATCGTCGAAGGCATGCAGTTCGACCGCGGCTACCTGTCGCCGTACTTCATCAACAACCCGGACAAGCAAGTTGCCATCCAGGACAGCCCGTTCGTCCTGCTGTGCGACAAGAAGATCTCGAACATCCGCGATCTGCTGCCGATCCTGGAACAAGTCGCCAAAGCCGGCCGTCCACTGCTGATCATCGCGGAAGACATCGAAGGCGAAGCACTGGCCACCCTGGTTGTGAACAACATCCGCGGCATCCTGAAAACCTGCGCAGTCAAAGCCCCAGGCTTCGGCGACCGTCGCAAGGCCATGCTGGAAGACATCGCTGTCCTGACCGGCGGCCAGGTGATCGCTGAAGAAGTCGGCCTGACCCTGGAAAAGGTCACCCTGGCAGAACTCGGCCAAGCCAAGCGTGTTGAAGTGGGCAAGGAAAACACCATCATCATCGACGGTGCCGGCCAGGCAGAAGCGATCGAAGCGCGCGTCAAGCAAGTGCGCGTCCAGATCGAAGAAGCGACCTCGGACTACGACCGTGAAAAACTGCAAGAGCGCGTTGCCAAGCTGGCAGGCGGCGTTGCAGTGATCAAGGTTGGCGCAGCCACCGAAGTCGAAATGAAAGAAAAGAAAGCACGCGTTGAAGATGCACTGCACGCAACCCGCGCTGCCGTGGAAGAAGGCATCGTTCCTGGCGGCGGCGTTGCCCTGCTGCGCGCTCGTGCCAACATCAAGGTCAAAGGCGACAATCCTGACCAGGAAGCCGGCATCAAGATCGTCCTGCGCGCCATGGAAGAGCCGCTGCGCATGATCGTTCAAAACGCTGGCGAAGAATCGTCGGTGGTTGTTGCAGCAGTGTTGGCCGGCACCGGCAACTACGGCTACAACGCAGCGAACGGCACCTACGGCGACATGGTCGAAATGGGTGTTCTGGATCCAGCAAAAGTCACCCGTTCGGCACTGCAAAACGCAGCATCGATCGCTGGCCTGATGCTGACCACCGACGCCATGGTTTGCGAACTGGCTGAAGACAAGCCAGCTGGCGGCATGGGCGGCATGGGTGGCATGGGCGGCATGGGTGGCATGGACGGCATGATGTAATTGCCGGACGCGCCGGAGCGGCTGGTCCGCTTCCGGCGTCACCGAACAGCCTGCAAGGTTTGCGCCTTGCAGGCTTTTTTACGTCTGTATATTACTGCTCGGCGGCTCCGGGGCGCGGCCCCACCAGCTGCACTTCGACCCGGTTATTGCGGGCGCGCCCCTCGCGCGTGTCGTTCTCGGCCACGGGCAGGCGCTTGGCCTTGCCTTCGGTGTAGATGCGGATGCGCTCGAATCCTTTGTCGGCCAGATATTTTTTTACGGCTTCAGCGCGCTGCACCGACAGCGTCTGCGCCCTGGCGTCGCTGAGCAGCGCATCGGTGTGGCCGATGGCCATGATCAACTCCGGCTCGAGTTCGCTGCTCTTGCTGAGCACCTGGTCGAGAATCGATACCGCATCGGCCGACAGGCGCGCGCTGCCGCTGTCGAAAAACACTTCGGTCGCGAACTGGACCTTGGCCGGTTCGGCGCGCACGGTGGCCGGCAGTGCACACGCAAGACAAACCGAGAGCGCGCTCAAAATGTGTCGCATGGCAAAGACCTTCCCCGTGTGAAGTAGAGCGACGACTGTAACGCGAACTTGCATGATTGACAAGCTATATGGTCCGGTCCGGGTACGAATGCCAACCCTGGCGGCGGGCGCTGGTATGCTGGCGTTTTGCATGAGGAGAGCGCATGTCGGATTCTCTGGTTCCCCTGGCGGCCATGATGGAGCCGCTGCGCGGTTTCGTGGCGGTCGGGCGGCGCATGAGCATCACCCTGGCGGCCGCCGACCTGTGCCTGACCCAGTCGGCCCTGAGCCGCCAGATCCAGGCGCTCGAACAGCGGCTCGGCGTGCGCCTGTTTGTCCGCACCCATCGCGCGATCGCCTTCACGCCGGCCGGGGAAAGGCTGTTCCAGAGCGCTGACGGCGCGCTGCGGCAATTGCAGGACGCCTGCGCCGCCATCAGGCCGTCGGCGCGCAACGGGCAAGTGGCGCTGAGCGCGAGCATCGGGGTGACCGGCCTGTGGCTGCTGCCGCGGCTGGGGAGCTTCCAGCAGCAGCACCCCGGCATCGACCTGCGCGTGGCCGCCAACAACCGCATCCAGGACCTCGAGCGCGAAGGGCTCGACCTGGCGATCCGCTACGCACCGCTGGCCGCAGTTGCGCCCCACTCCACGCTGCTGTTTCGCGAAACGGTCGCGCCGGTGGCCCACCCGTCGCTGGGCATCGCGCGTCTTGACGGACCCGCCGATCTGGCTGGCCTCACCTTGCTCGAATTCGATCATCCGGGCCAACCCTGGCTGCATTGGGAGAGCTGGCTACAGGCAGCCGGGCCTGGCCTGGCGGGACCTGGCCCGGCCGGACCGAAAAGCATCCTGCGCTTCAATCAGTATGACCAGGTGATCCAGTCGGCCCTGGCCGGCCATGGCGTCGCACTTGGCCGCATTGAGCTTATCGAGCCGATGCTGCGCGCGGGCCGGCTGGTGCAACTGCCCTGCTCCCGACCCGCTCACGCCTGCGAGCACGCCTACTGGCTTGTGCGCGCCGTCGCCGAGCCGCGTGCGGAAGTCGGCGCGGTAATCGACTGGATCGTGAACGAAGCAGCCGCCGCCAACTGAAACAGCACGTTACGCATGCGCCGTATGCATGCGAACACGGCGTGTTCTGCGCTTGAGCGCGCGCCGCCGGCGGGTTTCAATGAAGGGGTCGAACGGGAATCGTCCCGGCGGCACCCAGGAGACCCACGCATGAACGCCACCTTAGCCCTGCCCGCGCAGACCGGATCAGTCGAGGCCACGCTCGCCTACATGCATCCGCCGTCCGCAAGCCCGTTCAACTATGCCTGCGAACCGCCGCCCGGCCAGCCATGGCAGAACTACGACGCCGACCGCCGCACGGTGTGCATCGGCGACGCCCGGTTGCTGGCAACTGCTCCATCGGTGCATGCCGACGGCTTCGTCCTGCGCGACGCACCGGTCGACAAACGCAGTTTTCTGACCGACGACGACATCGTGCGCTCGTATTATCCCGAGGTGGCCGAACTGGCCTGCGCCGTCACCGGCGCGACCCGCGCCCGCGTATTCGACCACTTGGTGCGCCACTGCCGCCCCGGCGCCGGCGCACCGGGATTCGGAGGTGCGGACCGGGGCCAGCCGGCCGGTCCCAACGGCTGCGTCCACAACGACTACACCGAGCATTCCGGCGACAAGCGCCTTGGCCTGGTCTTCGGCGAACTGGCGGCGCAGCTGACGGGACGGCGCTACAGCATCGTCAATGTGTGGCGCTCGATCCGCGCCCCGGTGCTCGATACGCCGCTGGCCGTGTGCGATGCCCGCAGCGTCGCTGCGCAGGACCTGGTCGAGGCCGAGGTCCGCTATCCGCGCCGCACCGGCGAAATCTATCTGGCGCGTTATTCACCACTGCACCGCTGGTTCTATTTTCCGGCTATGCATCCGGACGAGGCGCTGGTCTTCAAGCAGTATGATTCCCAACGCAGCGGGGCGGCCCGCTTCACGCCGCATGCCGCGTTCGAGCATTCCGACGCGCCGCCCGGCGTGCCACCGCGCGTGAGCATCGAAGCGCGCTGCCCCGTCATTTACGATTAACCACCCAGGGAGACGCCATGCTTACCAATGATCCGCAGATTGAATTCTGGTTCGATTTCGGCAGCAATTACAGCTATCTGAGTACCATGCGTATCGAGGCGCTGGCCGCCGCGCAGGGTGTACGCGTGCGGTGGAAGCCATTTTTGCTGGGGCCCGTATTCAAGACGCTGGGCTGGAGCACGTCGCCCTTCGTGCTGCAAAAGGAAAAAGGCACCTACGTGTGGCGCGACATGCAGCGACAGTGCGATAAATACGGCTTGCCGTGGACGCAGCCGGGCACCTTCCCGCGGCGCGCGCTGTTGCCGCTGCGCGTTGCCCTGCTTGGTGCGGGCGAAGCATGGATCGGCGCGTTTTGCCGGCGCATCATGCAATGCAATTTCGTCGAGGACCGCGAGATCGATGACGCGGCCCTGGTCGGCGAGGTGCTCACCGCGCTGGGCCTGGACGCCGACGCCCTGATCGCCGGCGCCGGCACCGACGCGAACAAGCTGGCCATGCGCGCCCAGGGCGAGCAAGCCATGCGGCGCGGCGTGTTCGGCGCGCCGATGTTCTTTGCCGGGGACGAGATGTTCTGGGGAAACGACCGCCTGGAGGATGCCCTTGCGTGGGCCGCTGGCCATGTTGCTCCCCGTATAGTTTTGGCGTAGTATGACCACAACATCAACGTGCCTTTGCAGCCCACATCTATGTCCGGATCGTCGAAAAAAGTAGTCCTGCTGTTTGCCATGATCGCCCTGGTCGCCGCTGGCGCCGTGGTGTACCACAGGTACCATGAATCGGCCCATGCGCCGACCCCGGCGGCCGCCAGCGCCAAGCCGGGGGCGCAGATGGCGCGCACCAAGGCGCAGGCGATCGATGCGCTGATGGCGCTGCCGGAACTGAAAGCCTGGTCGGCGCATATCGAGAAAGCCTCGGGCGGCAGCGCGCATGGCGCAGTGCTCGACGACGAGACCGCGACGAAGGTCATCAACGGCAAAAATTACTGGACCCTGAACTTCGTCGAAAACAGCAAGGATGCTGCGCATCGCTGGGAGACTTTTCTGGTCGCCACCACAGGCGACGAGATCCTGGTCGAGGACATGAACGACGACCGCCAGCTGACACTGGCCCAGTGGCGCGCCGAAACGCGCCCGATGGAGCGCATCGCCAAGAAAGCCGCGCCCGCGCCAACCGAGGCTGGCCCGGTTCCAGCCCCGGCTCCGCCGCCTTGATCGATGCCGGCGGGTGGCCTACCCGCCCAGGTGCGAAATCTGCGTGTGCCGATTGGCGCCGTCCGGCTGCCCGTTGGCGCCGAGCGAAATCCCGACCGACAGAATATCGATCAGCAGCAGCTGCATGATCCGCGAGATCATCGACAGGAAGCTGGTGCTGTCTTCGGCATGATCGACCGCCAGGCACACCGTGGCCTTCTTGGCCAGGGGCGAGCCGCTGCTGGTCATCGCAATCACATCGGCGCCGGCGGCGCGCGCCGCATCCACGGCGGCCAGCAGTTCGGGCAAGCGCCCGGAATTTGAAATCGCAATGACCACATCGCCCGGCTTGAGCAATTCGGCCGCGAGCGTGAACAGGTGCGAGTCGCCGTACGAAGCGGTCGGAATGCGAAAGCGGAAAAACTTGTGCTGGCCGTCCAGCGCCACCACCCGTGAATTGCCCATCGCGTAAAACTCGACCCGGTGCGCATGGGTCAGCAGTTCGATGGCGCGGTCGAGCGCGCGCACGTCGAGCTGGTCGCGAAACTTGAGAATCGCCGAAACGGTGTTGTCGATCACCTTGGCCGACACGTCATGCGTGCTGTCGCCGCCGCGCACCTGGCTGTGGCGCACGGGAATGGCGCCGGTCAGGCTGCTGGCGAAACGCAGCTTGAAGTCGGCCAGGCCCAGGAACCCGAGCGAACGGCAGAAACGGATCACGGTCGGCTGGCTCACTTCCGCCAGGCGCGCGATATCGGCAATCGGCTCGCCCAGCACAAGGCGCGGCTGTTCCAGCACCAGGCTGGCCACGCGCTGCTCGGCGGGCGTCAGTTCGTGCTGCAGATGCTGGACGCGCTCCATGAGCGTATTGGCGCCGCTGCGCCCGCGCAGGTGCTCAGACAAGATCGTCGCCACGCCGTGGAAGGCCGGATTGGGCGTGGTGATGACGTAGGTGGGAATATCGGCCAGGTAGGTCGAAAAGCGTCCCTTGGCCTCGAAGCGGCTGCGAAACGGCGAACTGGCAAACAGCTCGCCCATGCGCGGTACGATGCCCCCGCCAATGAAGATGCCGCCGAACGCGCCCAGGGTCACCGCCAGATTCGCCGCGGCGCCGCCCAGCATGCCGCAGAAGCACTCGATCACCTCCAGGCACAGCGGGTCCTTGTCGTCGATGGCGCCGGCAATGATCTCCGGCGAGGTGCGCGGCGCGGCGGCCACGCCGTTGCGCTGCGCCAGCGCGCGGTAAATGATTTCCATGCCGGGTCCGGAGATCAGGCGCTCGTTCGAGACGTGCGGCCACTCCTTCCAGGCAAACTGCAGGATCGCGAATTCGCGCTCGTCGGCCGGCGCGAAATTGACGTGCCCTCCTTCGCTGCCGAGCGTGACAAAGCCATCGACCGTGGGAATCACGCCCGACACGCCCAGGCCGGTGCCCGGACCGAGTACGCCGATGACGGCATTGCCAGCCGCCGTGCCGCCGCCGACCTTCATCAGGTCGTCCGGCGTCAGGCCCGGCAGCGCCATCGCCAGGGCCGTGAAGTCGTTGACGATCAACAGCGTGTGCAGCCCCAGTTCGCGCCGCACCGCGTCGGTGGAAAACTCCCAGGCGCGGTTGGTCATGCGCACCTGGTCGCCGTTGACCGGGTTGGCCACCGCCAGCGCCGCGTGGTTCAGCACCATGCCCGCATGGTCGGCCAGGTAAAAACGCAGCAGCGCCACGATGCCTTCGAAGTCGTCGCACTTAAGCACCCGCACCGAGCGAAATACGCCGGGTGCGGTTTGCAGCGCGAAACGCGCATGGGTCGCGCCGATGTCGGCCAGCAGGCGCGGGCCGTCGGCAAAGGCCGTGCGGCCGAATTTTTCGGAATCCGGCTGGTCGTTCATCAGTTCTTGGTACCGAACCAGGCGCCATAGGCTGGCAAGGTCAGCGTGCTGCCTTCGGCGCTGCCATGCAGGCCGTGGCCAATCATCGAGACCGCATCGAGGGCGTCGGCAAACTCGTAGGTGGCCGGGTCGGGACCCAGGTTGAACACGGCCAGCACGCTGGCGTGGCCGGCCAGGTCGCGGCGCAACGCCAGGACCGGTTCGGGCGCGTCGAAGAAGACGATCTCGCCGCGCGTAAGCTGCGGCTGCTGGCGGCGCCAGGCGATGATGCGGCGCGCGAAATTGAGCGGTGAGTCGGTATCGGTTTCCTGCGCGCTGGCGGCCGACGCGATATGCTCTTCAGCCACCGGCAGCCACGGCGTGCCGGTGGTGAAGCCGGCGTTAGGCAGTTCGGCGGTCCAGGGAATCGGCGTGCGGCAGCCGTCGCGGCCTTTGAACTCGGGCCAGAAGGTGATGCCGTACGGGTCCTGCAGCAGCTCGAACGGCACGTCCGCCTCGGTGAGCGCCAGTTCGTCGCCCTGGTACAGGCACGGCGTGCCCTTGAGCGAAAGCTGCATCGCCAGCACCAGCTTGGCCAGCGTATGGGTCGGCGCGGCGCCGCCCCAGCGCGTCATGACGCGGATGCTGTCATGGTTACCGACCGACCACGAGGCCCAGCCGCCCTTGACGCGCGCCTCGAATTCTTCGACCTGGCGCCGCACGTGGCCTGCCGAGAATTCAGGCGTGAGCAGGTTGAAGCTGTACGCCATGTGCAGCTTGTCGCCATCGGCGGTGTAGTCGGCCATGACGCCGAGCGCGTCGTCCGCGCCCACTTCGCCGATGGCGACCGCGCCGAATTCGTCGAGCAGCACGCGGATTTTCTGCAGAAAGGCCAGGTTCTCCGGACGCGTCTTGTCGTAGACGTGCGCCTGCATGCCGTACGGGTTCACATCGGTGACGGTGGAGGTGTCGCGGCTGGTGGCGGCCGGATTGCTGCGCAGTTCAGGATCGTGGAAGTGGAAATTGCATGCGTCCATGCGCACGCCATCCACGCCGCGCGCCAGCCAGAAGCGCAGGTTGTCCAAATGCGCCTGCTGCACGTCGGGATGGTGGAAATTCATGTCCGGCTGGCTGACCAGGAAGTTATGCAGGTAGTACTGCTTGCGCCGGCTGTCCCACTGCCACGACGAGCCGCCGAACACCGACAGCCAGTTATTCGGTGGATTGCCGTCCGCGAGCGGGTCGGCCCACACGTACCAGTCGGCCTTGGGATTATCGCGGCTCTTGCGGCTCTCGCTAAACCATGGGTGGATGTCGGCGGTGTGCGACAGCACCTGGTCGATCATGATCTTCAGGCCCAGGCTGTGCGCTTTGGCGACGAGCGCGTCGAAGTCGTCGAGGGTGCCGAACATCGGGTCGACGTCGCAATAATCGGCCACGTCGTAGCCGAAGTCCTTCATCGGCGACGTAAAGAACGGGGAGATCCACACGATGTCGGCGCCCAGGCCGGCGATGTAGTCGAGTTTTTCGGTAATGCCGGGCAGGTCGCCGATTCCGTCGCCATTGGTATCACGGAAACTGCGTGGATAAACCTGATAAATGACGGCCTCGCGCCACCATGGCGTATTTTGTTCGGAGTGCAGCGAATTATCTTTGTTCATGATGGGCGCCCATGTGAGTTTTTGTACATAATATACATCAATCGAAGGGATTTTACAATTTACAGAACAAAACAGTGATATCAAGAAATTTCCTTTTATTTCAACAACTTATGCCGAATGCATCGGCATTGGCGCAATGGATTCAGTAGTCAAACTACAGCCATGCTCGACACCGACCGGTACTTGTGTAACGACGCGACGGGGAACTGCGGACGGTGTGCCGCCACGATGAACGATACCTATTGCCAGCCTCCGGGCTTGGGCTTAGCATCCCATCTGTTTAAATAGTGGGAGTACCCATGTCGCAGCTGGATAAAGAAAACGGAAACGGGCCGATGCCCCGTCAGATTCCGTACATCGTGGGCACCGAGGGATGCGAGCGATTCAGTTTTTACGGGATGCGCAACATCCTCACCCCCTTCCTGATCAGCACCCTGCTGCTGTTCATGCCGGTCGCCGACCGCGCCGGCGAAGCCAAGCACGTGTTCCACACCTTCGTCATCGGTGTGTATTTTTTCCCGCTGCTGGGCGGCTGGCTGGCCGACCGCTTTTTCGGAAAATACGACACCATCTTCTGGCTCAGCCTCGTGTACTGCGCGGGCCACGCCTGCCTGGCGGTCTTTGAAGATAGCCTCAAGGGCTTTTACTTCGGCCTGTTCCTGATCGCGCTCGGCTCGGGCGGCATCAAGCCCCTGATCTCGTCGTTCGTGGGCGACCAGTTCGACCAGACCAACAAGAACAAGGCGAAAGTCGTCTACGACGTGTTCTACTGGATGATCAACTTCGGCTCCTTCTTCGCCTCGCTGCTGATGCCGATCTTCCTGCGCGATTACGGGCCTGCCGTCGCTTTCGGCATTCCGGGCGCGCTCATGTTCGTGGCCACGATGGTGTTCTGGCTGGGCCGCAAAAAATACATCCACGTCCCGCCCGCCCCGCCCGATCCGGATTCGTTTACCCGCGTGGCACGCACTGCCCTGCTGGCGCACAAACCCGGGCAGGCCCGCACCGGCCTCGGGGTGGCCCTGTTCGGCGTGGCCGGCGCGGTCGCTTCGCTGGCCATGTCGCCGCAGTGGGGCTTCGTCATCGCCGCCTGTACCGCGCTGGTCCTGCTGCTCGCGTTCGGCGGCATCGGCACCTCGATGCAGCTCGAGCGTGCGCGCGGCCTGCACCCGGACGTTGCGGTCGACGGCGTGCGCGCCGTGCTGCGCATCCTGATCGTGTTCGCGCTGGTGACACCGTTCTTCTCGCTGTTCGACCAGAAGGCGTCGACCTGGATTGTGCAAGCCAATTCGATGATCCCGCCCACCCTCAGCATGTTTGGCCGCGACTTCACGTTCGTGCCAGCCCAGATGCAGGCGCTTAATCCGCTGCTGGTGATGATCCTGATCCCGTTTAACAACCTGGTGCTGTACCCGGCCCTGCGCAAGATGGGCGTCGAACCGACTCCGCTGCGCCGCATGACGACCGGGATCGTGTTCTCGGCGCTGTCGTGGATCGTGATCGGCACCCTGCAAGTGCAGATGGACGGCGGCACGCCAACCTCGATGGCATGGCAGGTCCTGCCTTACGCGCTGCTCACCTTCGGCGAGGTCCTGGTGTCAGCCACCGGCCTCGAATTTGCCTACAGCCAGTCGCCACCATCCATGAAGGGCGTGATCATGGCCTTCTGGTTCCTGGCCACCACCGTGGGCAGCCTGTGGGTCCTGATCGTCAACGCCAGCGTCAAGAACGATGCGGTGGTCGCCAACATCGCCACCAGCGGCTTTAGTGTCATCGCCTTCCAGATGTACTTCTTCGCCGGCTTTGCGTTCGTGGCCGCCGCCGTCTTCGGCTGGTACGCGACACGGTATAAGATGATGGATAACTACCGTTCCGACGCCGCACCGGCCAAGGCGTAAAAACTGGCCGTCTAAAGGCGGGGAAGCTGCCGGCTTCCTCGCCCGACAACGATAGGGGGATCATCATGCGTAAATTGTTCCAGATAGCGTTAATGTGCTGCGCCGCCGTGTTTTGCACCAGCACTGTCGCCGCCAGCGACCATGGCAGTGCCGAGGAAGCCAAGGCACTGGTGCAGAAGGTGATCGCCTACATGAAAGCGAATGGCCGCGAAAAAACCATCGCCGAGATCAACGACATGCAAAGCACGCGCTTTCGCGACCGCGACCTGTACGTAACCATTAACGACATGACCATGAAGAACCTGGCGCATGGCGCCAACGCCAAGATGCAGGGCAAGGACCTGATTGACCTCAAGGACGCAGACGGCAAGTCGTTCATGCGCGAGCGCCTCGACCTGGTCAAAGCCAAGGGCAAAGGCTGGCAAGATTACAAATTCGTCAACCCGGTCACCAAGCAGATCGAACCGAAGTCGATGTACTTCGAAAAATACGAAGACCTGATCATCAACTGCGGCATCTACAAGTAAGTACGCACTGCGGGCGCCGCAGCCGTGGCGCCCATCCCCTCCCGCGCGGTTTTCCGCACGCCGCAGTGTCCCCGTTCCGGATTTTCGCCAGTTTTCGTCCGTCTCCTTGCCGCTGTGCCCCTGCGGGCAGCGCCAGCGCCGCTGGCACGAAAGATGCAATAGACATGGTGTAGCTAAACCATAACGGAGACGAAAAAATGAAAACCATCCACCACCTGATCCTGGCGGCAGCCGCCCTGTCCGCGTCCGCGCAGGCAGCCGACAATGTCGTCAGGCTCGGCAACCTCAAATTCGCCCACTACGGCGCCGTCTCGTACATCAAGGAGATCGCGCCCAAGTGCGGCATCAAGGTGGAAGAGAACATGTTCGCCAAAGGCCCCGACGTGATGCAGGCGATCCTGTCGGGAGACCTCGACGTCGGCGCCACCGCATCGGAAGCGGCCATTTCAGGCCGCGCCAATGGCGCTCCCATTTACATCGTGGCCGGTTTCGCTAAAGGTGGCGCGCGCCTGGTCGCGCGCCCCGACGGCGGCATCAAGTCGGTCAAGGACCTCAAGGGCAAGAAGGTCGGCGTGACGCGCGGCGGCATCCATGAAGTGCTGCTGTACGCGCAACTGGCCAAGCATGGCCTGAGCTGGTCCGATTCGGCCGGCAAGGACGTGCATGTCATTTACCTCGCGTTCGCGGATCTGAACCAGGCGCTGCTCGGCAAGAACCTCGATGCGATCATGCAAAGCGAACCGCAATCGTCTCAAGCGATCAACAAGGGCTTCGGCATGGAAGTGATGAAACCCTACGACACCCCGATCGGCGAGCCGGTACGCACGCTCGTCATGAGCGAAAAATTCTACAAGGAGAACCGCGCCACGGCGGCCAAGTTCATGAGCTGCTTCGTGCAGGCCACCAAGCTGTTCATCGAGAACAAGGCGGCCGGCGAAAAATATGTGCGCGAATCGATGTTCAAGAACCAGATCACCAAGGACGATTTCGAGGACGCGATCGCCAACTCGCCCTACACCTACGACGTCAGCATCGAGCATATCCAGACCACCACCGACGTGATGGCCAGAACCGGTACCGGCAAGATGCGTACGCCGCCGCTCGCTAAGGACTGGGTCAAGACCGACCTGCTCGATCAGGCCAAGAAGTCCCTGTCCGTCCAGTAAGCGGAGGCCTTCATGACTCAAGCTACATGGCGCGAAAGCGCCGTTGGATTCGTCGTACCTGTCGTCATCATCGCCTTGTGGCAGGCCGGGGCGATGCTGGGGGTGATCAACCCGCAGGTGCTGCCATCGCCATGGGCGGTGCTGCTCAAGTGGATCGAGTATGCGCTGCCGTTGAGCGCCTACGATCCGGCCGCCGGCTCGCGCCTGGCGTGGATGTTCTCCGGCGAGCTGCTGATCGACACCATGGGCAGCATGTACCGCGTGGTGGTCGGCTTCGTCATCGGCGCCGGGCTGGCCCTGCCGCTCGGGCTGGCGATGGGATCGAGCCGCACCATGTACGCGTGGCTCAATCCCCTGATGCAGGTGCTGCGCCCGATTCCGCCGATTGCCTATATTCCGCTGGCGATCCTGTGGTTCGGCCTTGGCAATGCGCCGGCCGTGTTCCTGATCGCCATCGGCGCGTTCTTCCCGGTGCTGATGAATACCATCGCCGGGGTGCGCCAGGTCGACAGCATCTACATCCGTGCCGCGCGTAATCTGGGCGCCAGCCAGAGCACCATGTTCCTGCGTGTGATGCTGCCGGCCGCCGTGCCGTACATTCTTTCCGGCGTGCGGATCGGGATCGGTACCGCGTTCATCGTCGTCATCGTCTCCGAGATGATCGCCGTGAACAACGGGCTGGGCTTTCGCATTCTCGAAGCGCGCGAATACTTCTGGTCCGACAAAATCGTCGCCGGCATGATCAGCATCGGCCTTTTGGGCCTGGGCATCGACATCGCCATGAATAAACTGAACAACCATTTGCTGCGCTGGCACCGTGGCCTGGAGAGCTGACATGACTTCCTCCCATATCGACGTTGCGAACGTCAGCAAGATATTCAACGCCGGCGAGCGCGAAGTGACCGCCCTGCGCGACATCAACCTGCATATCCCCGACGGCCAGTTCGTCTGTCTGCTGGGGCCCTCGGGATGCGGAAAATCGACCCTGCTCAATGCCATCGCCGGCTTTTCGCTGCCATCGACCGGCGACATCCACGCCAATGGCGTGCGCGTGACCGCCCCCGGCCCGGACCGGGGCATGGTGTTCCAGGAGTACGCCCTGTTCCCCTGGATGACGGTCGAAAAGAACATCGGCTTCGGCCTCGGGATCAAGGGCATGGAAGCGGGGGCAATCGACCAGCGCGTCGGTGCCCTGCTGGAGATGCTGTCGCTGTCGGATTTCCGGCATCGCTTTCCCAAGGACCTGTCGGGCGGCATGCGCCAGCGCGTGGCGATCGCGCGCGTGCTGGCGCTCGACTCGCCCATCATGCTGATGGACGAACCGTTCGGTGCGCTCGACGCCCTCACCCGGCGCAACCTGCAGGACGAGCTTCTGCGCATCTGGGCCGACCTGAAAAAGACCATCGTGTTCGTCACCCACAGCATCGAAGAGGCGATCTACCTGGCCGACCGCATCATCGTGATGACCTACCGGCCGGGCACCGTCAAGCGCGACATCATCGTCGAACTGCCGCGCATGCGCGATCCGTCGTCGGCAGCCTTCAATGAACTCAAGCGCGAGCTGGGGGCACTCGTGATGGAAGAGCAGCAGCGCCATCACAACGATGAAATAAGGATGGCGGCTGTCGACTGAGCGTGCGCGTGCAGTAGAATCGAGGCCACTCTCCGTGGGCCGACCATGCACGTAAAACGACAACTCGCCTGGCTCCTCGCGCTGCTCGTCAGCGCGGGGCTGATTGCGGGCGCCTATCACTGGGCGGCGCGCCAGGGCGGCGCCGACGAACTCGAACGCGGCGCGCGCCAGCTGCAGCTGATGGCGCCCGAACTGGAATCGGCGCTCGACAAGTTCGAAACCCTGCCCTACGTCGTCGGCCTGCAGGAAAACGTGGCCGCGCTGCTCGCCCATCCCGGCGAGCGCGCGCGCATCGACCAGGTCAACCGCAGCTTCACGGCGATCGCCCGCCAGTCCAGAGTGGGCGCCATTTACCTGATGGACCGCGCCGGCAACACGATCGCCGCCAGCAACTGGGATTTGCCGCTCACCTTCGTGGGCAGGAACTTCGGCTACCGTCCGTATTTTCGCGAAGCGCTGGCCGGGCGCGCCGGGCGCTTTTACGGCATCGGCAGCACCACCAGCGAACCCGGTTACTTCATCGCCCAGCCGGTGATGACTGGTGCCACCGTAAGCGGCGTGGTCGCGGTCAAGATCAGCCTCGACGAATTTGAACGCAACTGGGCCGGCGCCGAAGACACCATCGTGCTGGCCGACCGTGCCGACGTAGTGTTCCTGTCCAACCGGCCGCAATGGAAGTACCGCAGCCTGCACCCCCTGAGCGCCGCCACCCAGCGCGAGCTGGCCAGCACCGACCAATACGCGCGCCGCACCATCACCCCCATCGAGGGGCAGCCGGTGCCTCATGCAGCGCGCAAGACGGGCCCCCTGGGATGGCAGCTGATGCTGTTCCCCGCGCCGGGCCGGGTGCAGCGCGTGGCGGCCCTGTGGGCGCTGGCAGCCGCCCTGGTCGCGGCCAGTGCCATCGTCGCCGCCTGGGCCATATACCAGCGCCGCCGCCGGCTCGAAGAGCGCCAGGCCGCCAACGCGGCGTTGCAGCGCGCGGCCGGCGAACTCGATGTGAAACTGGCCGAGCGCACCGCGCTGCTGCGCCAGGCCAACGACGACCTGGAAGCGCGTTACGCCACCCTGAAACAAACCGAACATGTGCTGCGCTCGACCCAGGACCAGCTGGTCCAGGCAGGCAAGCTCGCGATGCTGGGACAGATGGCGGCCGGCGTCACGCATGAACTGAACCAGCCGCTGGCCGCGATCCGTGCGTTTGCCGACAACGCGCGCACCTTTCTCGAACGCGGGCAGCAAGCGCAGGCCAGCGCCAACCTGACCCACATCAGCGACGCCAGCGCGCGCATGGGCGCCATCATCGGCCAGTTGAAGGGCTTCGCGCGGCGCAGCGACGCCGTGGCGACGGTCGACATCGCCCAGTCCCTCGCCGCCTCGGCATTTTTGCTGCAGGGCGAATTCAAACGTTTGGGCGTCGCGCTGGCGCTGCCGCCGCCCGTTCCCCTGCTGATCACCGGCGACGCCGTGCGCATCGAGCAGGTGTTCATCAACCTGCTGCGCAATGCGCTCGACGCTGTCGACGACGCAGCCGTACGTGAAGTGTCGGTCACGCTCGCGCAGCAAGATGGCTACGCCGTGGTATGCATCGCCGACAGCGGTCCGGGCATGTCCGACAACGTGGCTGCCCACCTGTTCGAGCCATTTTTTACCACCAAACCATCGGGCAAGGGCCTCGGGCTCGGGCTCGCGATATCATCATCGATCGTGCAAGCCATGAACGGGCGGCTCGAAGGCAGCAACCGCCCCGGCGGCGGCGCCCAGTTCGAGGTGCGCCTGCCGCTGCCGGGCGGGGAAAACGACGAGGGGAATGAATGAAAACCATGCAAGCCATCCTGGTGGAAGACGAAGCGCCGCTGCGCCTGGCCACCACCCAGACCCTGGAACTGGAAGGTTTCGACGTGCGCGCCTTCGCCAGCGCCGAAGAAGCCGAAGCGGCGCTGGACGCGGCTTTTGATGGCGTGATCGTCAGCGATGTCCGGCTGCCCGGACGCTCCGGCCTCGACCTGCTCGCGCAAGTTGTGGCGCTGGACGCGGAACTGCCGATGATCATGGTCACCGGCCATGGCGATGTGGCGATGGCGGTCGGCGCCATGCGTGCTGGCGCATACGACTTCATCGAAAAACCGTTCGGCGCCGAACGCCTGTTAGATGCGGTCCGGCGCGCGCAGGAGCGGCGCAGCCTGGTGCTGGAAAACCGCCGCCTCAAGACCGCGTGGGCGCTGCATCCGGATACGCCGCAGCTGGTGGGACACTCCGACGCCATCGAACGGCTCAAGGTTTTGGTGCGCAATATCGCACCGGCCGGCGTGGACATTCTGATCAACGGCCAGACCGGCACCGGCAAGGAAGTCGTCGCGCGCCTGATCCACGCGGCCAGCGCGCGCAAGGGCAATTTTGTCGCGATCAATTGCGGCGCCCTGCCCGAATCGGTGTTCGAGAGCGAGATGTTCGGCCACGAGGCCGGTTCGTTTACAGGCGCGCACAAACGCCGCATCGGCAAGCTGGAATACGCCAACGGCGGCACCCTGTTCCTCGACGAGATCGAGAGCATGCCGATGGCGCTGCAGGTCAAGCTGCTGCGGGTGCTGCAGGAACGCCGGCTCGAGCGGCTGGGCGGCAACGAGGCGATTGCGGTGAACTTTCGCATCATCGCGGCCAGCAAGGCCGACCTGCTCGAACTGAGCGCAGAGGGGCGCTTTCGCGAAGATCTGTATTACCGCATCGGCGTGGCCACCATCGACCTGCCGCGCCTGAACGAACGGCGCGACGACATCGCGCCGCTGATGGCGCACTTCACGCAGGATGCGGCGCAGCGCTACGGGCGGCCGGTGCCGCAGTGGAGCAGCCAGCAAATGAGCCAGTGGCAGGCGGCGGAGTGGCCGGGCAATGTGCGTGAGCTGCGTAACTTCGCCGAGCGGCTGGTGCTGGGCATCGTCGCGGCGCCGGCGCCAGTCGCGGTTGCCGCGCCCGGCGCGGCCTTGAGCCTGCCGCAGCAACTCGACGCCTATGAGCGCGAGCTGATCGCCAATGCGCTCGACGCGGTGGACGGCAACGTGTCGACCGCCGCCGACCAACTCGGCGTGCCGCGCAAAACCCTGTACGACAAGCTCAAAAAATATCAGCTGGCACCCGGGAAAAAGTAGTCTGAATATGTAATTTCACTACAAAGTCGCCGATAATATGCAAAAATCGGGGGCTTGGACGAAATCGTGGTGTAGCAAAGATACCTCGATGTCCTGGCACTTCTACAACGACGACACCGGACGCCAGATGACCTTTTCACTTTTCAGGGCCGCAGTCCTCGCCGGCGCGAGCGCATCGGCGTCGGCCGCGCAGATGGCGGCGGTGTGCGACAGCGGCGCGTTTCAAACGATCGTGCAGCCGTCGCCCGGCAGCATCGATGCACGCGCTGTCTGGCTCGACCGGCGCCTTGCGCAATGGCCCGGCGTGGAGAACGCGGGGCGATTCAAACTCTATCACTCGCCCGACGGCACCATCGTCGCGCCGGCCGGCGGCACGGTCACCGGTGCATCAGGCGCGCTGTCGCTCGCTGCTTTCAGCGGCGCCCTGGCACCGGACGTGGCGCAGCGCTTCAGGTACGTCGGCAAGGGCGTGATGCTGGCCGTGGCGGCATCCGGTCTGGCGCGCCTGCCCGACCTGCACCGTCAGCAGCTGGTACTGGTGCAGGAGGACGCCGCAGGAAAAGTGCGCGCGGCGGCAAGGCTGCAGGCGGCGGGCGCGCTCGACGATCTTTACGCGGCCGCGGAATCGGCGAGCGATCTCGGTGCCATCCCTGCGCGCCGGGGCACCACATTCAAGCTGTGGGCGCCGACTGCCCGTCAGGTATCCGTCTGCACCTATGACAGCAGCAGCGGGCGTGCGAAAGCGATCGATACGATGCGGTTCGACCGCGCGACCGGCATCTGGAGCGCCACGCGAAAAGGCGACCTGTCCGGCAAATACTACAAATACGCGGTCGACGTGGTGGCCGATGGCACGGGCCTGGTGCGCAACATGGTGACCGACCCGTATTCGGTCAGCCTGACCACCGACTCGAAACGCAGCTACATCGCCACCCTGGCCTCGCCGCGACTCAAGCCGGCCGGCTGGGACAAGTCGGCGCCACCGGCGACAGTCACGGCGCAGACCGACATGGTCGTCTACGAGCTGCACGTGCGTGATTTTTCAATCAACGACGCGACCGTGCCGGCGGCCAGGCGCGGCAAGTACGCCGCCTTTTCCCAGACCGATTCAAACGGCATGAAGCACTTGGCCGCCCTTGCCCGCGCCGGCATGACCGATGTGCACCTGCTGCCGGTGTACGACATCGCCACCATTCCGGAACGCGGCTGCGCGCAGCCGGCGCCCACTGGCGCGGCGGACAGCGAAGCGCAGCAGGCGCTGATCAGGCAGACAGCGGCGGCCGATTGCTTCAACTGGGGCTACGATCCGTATCACTACAACGCGCCGGAAGGCAGCTACGCCAGCGATGCGGCTGATGGGGCCACACGCATCGTCGAATTGCGCGGCATGGTCATGAACCTGCACCGGGCCGGCCTGCGGGTCGGCATGGACGTGGTGTACAACCACACCTTTGCCTCCGGCCAGAAGGAAAAATCGGTCCTCGACCGCATCGTACCCGGTTACTACCACCGCCTGAACGCGGCTGGTGCCGTCGAGCAATCGACCTGCTGCGACAATACCGCGACCGAAAACCGCATGATGGCCAAACTCATGATCGACTCGGCTGCCTTGTGGGCACGCGAGTACAAGATCGACTCGTTCCGTTTCGACCTGATGGGCCACCAGCCGCGCGCGGCGATGGAACAGTTGCAGGCGCGCGTGAACGCGGCGGCGGGCCGCCATGTACAGCTGATCGGCGAAGGCTGGAACTTCGGCGAGGTGGCCGATGGCGCGCGCTTCGTGCAGGCGTCGCAATTGTCGCTCAACGGCAGCGGCATCGGCACCTTCAGCGACCGCGCGCGCGACCATGTACGCGGCGGCTCGGCGGCCGATGGCGGGGCGGACATGATCCGGCGCCAGGGCTACATCAACGGTCTGGTGTACGACCCGAATGCGCTGGCCGGCGAACGGGCGCCGGCGGACCTGATGCAGGCGGCCGACATGGTGCGCGTTGGGCTGGCCGGTTCGGTGCGCAGCTATGCCATGACGACCTGGAAGGACAGCACGTTGGCGTTGGAGGCCATCGACTACAACGGCCAGCCGGCCGGATACGCCAGCGAGCCCGGCGAAGCGGTCAACTACGTCGAAAATCACGACAACCAGACGCTGTACGACATGAACGTGTTCAAGCTGCCGCTGGCGACATCAGGTGCCGAGCGCGCCCGGGTGCAGATACTGGGCGCGGCGATCAACGCGTTCAGCCAGGGTGTGGCCTACTTTCATGCCGGGATCGACACCTTGCGCTCGAAATCGATGGACCGCAACAGCTTCAATTCAGGCGACTGGTTCAACCGCATCGACTGGACTTACCAGGACAATTACTTCGGCACCGGTGCACCGCCGGCCGACGACAACGCCAAGGACTACGCGCTGATCAAACCCTTGCTGGCCAATGCCGCGCTCAAGCCGGCGCCGGCCGATATCGCATTCACCCGCGATGCGTTTCGCGACCTGCTGAAAATCAGGGCCAGCTCCACGCTGTTCCGCATGCGCAGCGCGCGGGACATCGGGCAGCGCCTGCGCTTCTACAACACCGGGTCGAAGCAGGTTCCCACCGTAATCGCTGCGCACGTCGTCGGCACGGGCTACGCCGGCGCCGGCTTTGAGGGCGTGACGTACTTCATCAATGTGGACAAGGTGGCGCACACGCTCGATGTGGCCGAGATGCGCGGCAGGCGCCTGCGCCTGCATCCAGTGCATACGGCGCCGGCCGCAGCCGACCAGCGCGCCGCGGCAAGCACGTTCGACAGCGCGACGGGACGTTTTACCATCCCCGCGCGCACCGCCGTCGTGTTCGTGGAGTGATCAGATATCGAGGTGCGAGATGAGAGAGCGCTTTTTCTCGTGATCCGCCGGATCGTCGCCCTGCGCGCCGAGCGAAATGCCGACCGACAGAATATCGATCAGCAGCAGCTGCAGCACGCGCGAGATCATCGACAGGAAGCTCGTGCTGTCTTCGCTGTGATCGACCGCGAGGCAAATGGTCGCCCGTTTCGCCAGCGCCGATTTGCTGCTGGTAATCGCAATGACGTCGGCGCCCGTCGCGCGTGCCGCATCCACAGCCGCCAACAGCTCCGGCAGCTGGCCCGAGGTGGAAATGGCGATCACCACGTCCCCCGGCTTGAGCAGTTCGGCGGCCAGCGTGAACAGGTGCGAGTCGCCGTACGACGAGGTGGGAATGCGGAAGCGGAAGAATTTGTGCTGGCCGTCCAGCGCCACCACGCGTGAATTGCCCATCGCGTAGAACTCCACCCGGTTGGCCTTGCGCAGCAGCGCGATGGCGCGGTCAATCGACACCACGTCGAGCTGGTCGCGAAATTTCAGAATCGCCGACACGGTATTGTCGATCACCTTGGCCGACAGGTCGTGCGTGCTATCGGATACCCGCACCTGGCTGTGGCGCACGGGGATGGTGCCGGTCAGGCTGCTTGCGAACTTGAGCTTGAAGTCGGCAAGGCCCAGAAAGCCCAGCGAGCGGCAGAATCGGATCACGGTCGGCTGGCTGACGTCGGCCAGGCGCGCGATCTCCGCAATCGGTTCGCCCAGGACCTTGCGCGGGTGTTCAAGCACCAGGGTAGCGACGCGCTGTTCGGCCGGCGACAGTTCGTGCTGGAGATGCTGCACGCGCTCCATCAGCGTATTGGCGCCGCTGCGCCCGCGCAGGTGTTCGGACAGGATCGTCGCCACGCCGATGAAGGCCGGGTTGGGAATCATGATGACGTAGGTCGGGATCTGGCCGAGATAGGACGTGAAGCGGCCCTTGGCCTCGAAGCGCGCGCGGAACGTCGATGTGGCGAACCACTCGCCCATGCGCGGCACGATGCCGCCGCCGATAAAGATGCCCCCGAAGGCACCGAGCGTGACGGCCAGGTTGGCGGCCGCGCCGCCAAGCATGCCGCAGAAGCAGTCGAGCACCTCGAGACAGAGTGCGTCGTTGTCCTCCAACGCGCCGGTGATGATCTCGGGCGAGGTGCGTGGCGTGGCCTGCACACCGTTGCGCTGGGCCAGCGCGCGGTAGATCAGTTCCATACCGGGGCCGGAAATCAGGCGCTCATTCGAGACGTGCGACCATTCGTTCCATGCGTATTGCAGGATCGCGAATTCGCGCTCGTCGGCCGGGGCGAAATTGACGTGACCACCTTCGCTGCCAAGGGTGACGAAGCCGTCGACCGTCGGGATCATGCCGGATACGCCAAGGCCGGTGCCCGGTCCAACTACCCCGATAACGGCATTCGTTGCCGGCGATCCGCCGCCAACCTGCATCAGATCGTCGCCCGACAAGCCGGGCAGCGACATCGCCAGGGCGGTGAAGTCGTTCACGATCAGCAGGGTATTGAGGCCCAGTTCGCGGCGCACTTCATCGGTCGAGAATTGCCAGTCGCGGTTGGTCATGCGGATCATGTCGCCGCTGATCGGGTTCGCGAGGGCGAAGGCAGCGTGATTGATGCGGATGCCGGTGTGATCGGCGAGATAGGTATGGAGCAGCGGGACAATGCCGGAGAAGTCGTCGCACTTGAGCACGCGCACCGAGCGCAGCACGCCGGGCGCGGTTTCGAGGGCAAAGCGCGCGTGGGTCGCGCCGATATCGGCCAGCAGGCGCGGGCCATCGGCATAGGCGGTACGGCTGTACTTTTGTTCTGAATCGTGTTCTTTGGTCATCGCGGTCGCTTGGGACAGTTCGGGCAGTTCGCGCGTAGCATACCCTATTGTATGAAATGTATGAAATGGTCCATGGTCACGCTGGATGTAAAGCTGGTTAGATCCGACGGTGGATAACTTGGAGTTGCCCTTAGGTGCTTAGTTCGCGATCAGCACGATCCCGTTCTTCGTGTGGAAATCGACCTTCCCGCCCGCCACCACGGCCTTCTTGCCCGAGTAGTAATCCGTCACCGACTCGCCATCCCTGAAAATCGGCCCCACCACAATCGGCGTCGACTTGTCGGTCGGCAGATCGAGCGCCACCACGACCCGGTCCTTCTCGTATGTGCGCGCAAACGTGTACGGGGTCGTTTGCAGCTTGCGATGCTCGCCCGCGCCCACCGCAGGATGCGCCTGGCGGAAGCGGCCGATCAGGCCCCAGTGCTTGCGCACATCGGCGATACGGTAGCCGTCTCGCTGGGCGTTGCTGGCCAGTTCCTCCCAATTCATGAAGGAGCGCAGCACCGCGTCGCCCTTCGCACCGTCGTGCGTGAGCAGGCGCGCGGTCTCGTCGCCGTAATAAATCTGCGCCGCGCCAGGCGAGAGCAGCAGCTTCACCGCCGAGTCGAAAGGACGCGCACGCGCCGGATCGAACGGCGCCCCATCGTCGTGCGAACTCAGATAATTAATCACCGAGTAACCGCGCAGCGGCCCGCCCAGCAGCGCGGCATAACGGCCGAACATGGCGTCGTAGCCGCCCTTGGCGTCCGACGTCATGCTGAAATTGATCACGCTGTCGAAACCATTGTCGTAGAAATCAACGAAAGTCTCGCCACCCATGTCGAACTGGTGCGCGTGGCGCAGCGAGTAGTTGTAGACTTCGGCCGTCATGTAGAACTTGGCATCGCCCAGCCGCTTGGCCGGGTTCTCGCGCTTCCAGTCCTCGAACGCCTTGCTGGCGACTTTCTTCAGGTCCTTCCACACGCGCGGCTCGACGTGCTTGGCGGTGTCGGCCCGGAAGCCGTCGAAGCCATATTTGCGCACCCAGTCCGCGTGCCATTTCATCAGATAGTAACGCGGCGCGCGCGGGTAGCCGGTCTCTTTGAAAAAGGCATCGAGCGAGGCGACTTCACGATCGTAGCGCTTCTCTTCCTTCCACTTGGCCACCAGCGCCGGCGGCAGCGCGACGGGCCGGTCGACATCGGTGCGCAAGTCCGGCAGGTTCTTCACCAGCGTGCAGTCGACCGTGGTGCGGGCATCCTTGAAGGCGCACACCGGTGCGGTGCGCACCCATTCCTTGGGCCACACAGGATCAAGCGCCGTGACCGGGCCGGTGTGGTTCATCACCACGTCGAGCAGCACGCGGATACCGTTGGCGTGCGCGGTGTCGACCAGTTCCTGCAGGTCCGCTTCGGTACCGAGGTTGGCGTCGATGCTGGTGAAGTCGCGCGCCCAGTAGCCATGAAAGCCGTACGATTTGCCGGTGCCTTCATCGGTGCCAGCATGAATCTGCTCGACCGGCGGCGTGATCCAGATCACATCGACGCCCAGCTCCTTGAAATAGCCTTCCTTGATCTTCGCGGTCACGCCGGCCAGGTCGCCGCCCATGTAGCCACGCAGCGGCGCGGCATCGGCCTTGCGCCCGTACGCCAGGTCGTTGGCCTTGTTGGCGTTGTTGAAGCGGTCCGTCAACAGGAAATACACAGTCGCGTTTTCCCACACAAACGGGGTGCGCGCCACCGGCGGGGCGGCACTGACGTGGGCAGCGCCGAAAGTGAGCGCCAGTGAAACTGCAAGTGCGGAAAATTTCATGTATTCCCTGTTGGCTGATTGTTAAAGTGGTTTGTCAGGTCGTGACCGTCGGCCGGTCGCGCCCCGTACGCTGGTGCAAGCCGGCCAGGCGGTCGGCGATGGTGGCCAGGCCGGCCAGCGCTTCCTGCGCCGGAATGTCGTGCATGGCCATGTCACGCTCGTAGCGTTCGAGGTAAAGTCGGATGGTGGCGCCTTCGGTTCCGGTGCCGGACAGGCGGAACACGATGCGCGAGCCATCGGTCATCACGATGCGCACGCCCTGCTTGCTCGCGATGCTGCCGTCGACCGGGTCCTTGTAAACAAAATCATCGGCGAAATCGACAGTGTAGCCGTCGATGACCTGGCCGGCCAGTGCCGGCAGTTGCTCGCGCAGGTGCGCCATCAAGCCTTCCGCAGCGCTGGACTCGACCGCTTCGTAATCGTGGCGCGAGTAGTAATTACGGCCGAAACGCGCCCAGTGCTCGCGCACCAGCGTATCGACGGATTTGCCGCTGGCCGCCAGCAGGTTAAGCCAGAACAGCACGGCCCACAAGCCATCCTTTTCGCGGATATGGTCCGAGCCGGTGCCGTAGCTCTCTTCGCCGCAAAGCGTCACCATGCCGGCATCCATCAGGTTGCCGAAGTATTTCCAGCCGGTCGGGGTTTCGTAGCACGGCACCTTGAGCGCCGCCGCCACCCGGTCCGGCGCGGTGGAGGTGGGCATGGAGCGGGCGATGCCCTTGATGCCGCCACGGTAGCCCGGTGCCACAGCCGCATTGGCCGCGATGATGGCCAGGCTGTCGGACGGTGTCACGGCAATGCCGCGCCCGACGATCATGTTGCGGTCGGCGTCACCGTCCGACGCGGCGCCGAAATCCGGTGCGCTTGCTGCGGACATGAGCGCAATCAGTTCGGCCGCATTGACGGGATTCGGATCGGGATGGTGGCCGCCGAAGTCTTCCAGCGGTTCGCCGTTGATGACGGTGCCGCGCGGCGCCCCAAGCAAGCCTTCGAGGATGGCGTGCGCATACGGGCCCGCGACGGCATGCATGCCGTCGAAACGCATCGTGAAGCCGCCTGAGAACAGGGCCTTGATGGCGCCGAAATCGAACAGGTCGGCCATCAGCGCCGCGTAGTCGGCCACCGGGTCGATGACTTCAACGTCCATCTGCTCGATGCGCGCGCTGCCGATGACATCGAGATCGAGATTGGCGGCGTCGCTGATGCGGTATTGGCTCAGGACCTGCGTATGGCTGTAGATGGCGTCAGTGATTTTTTCAGGAGCGGGGCCGCCGTTGGCGATGTTGTACTTGATGCCGAAGTCGCCATCGGGTCCGCCCGGATTGTGGCTGGCCGAGAGCACGATGCCGCCCGAGGCGGCGCGCTTCCTCACCACGCAGCTCAGCGCCGGCGTGGACAAAATGCCGCCCTGCCCCACCAGCACCTTGGCAAAGCCGTGCGCCGCCGCCATGCGCAGGATGACCTCGATCGCGTGGCGGTTGAAATAGCGCCCGTCGCCGCCGACGACCAGGGTCTGGCCGGCGCAGTCGCCCAGGGTGTTGAAGATCGACTGCACGAAATTTTCAAGGTAAGCGGGTTGCTGGAACTCGCTGACCTTCTTGCGCAAGCCGGAGGTGCCCGGGCGCTGTCCGGCAAAAGCCGTGGTGTTTACTGTGTGGATGGTCATTTTTACTCCTGTCTATTAACAATAAGATACGACAGGTAGGAAAATTTCGACGCCACGTTAGCTGGCCTGCTCGCCTTTGTCAGCCACGAACACGGTCAGCAAGCCGCCGATGGCCATGCACGCACCGGCCAGCAGCAGGGTCGCCACCGGACGCCCGCCGAGCAGCGCCGCGCTGATCGGACCGAGAATCACACCACCGATGATTTGCGGGATGACGACGAAGAAATTGAAGACGCCCATGTAGAAGCCCATGCGCTCCGCCGGCAGCGCGCCCGCCAGGATGGCATACGGCACGGTGAGGATGCTGGCCCACGCGATGCCAACACCGATCATCGGAATGAGCAGCATCTCTTTTTGCGTGATAAAGAAAATGCTGGCCAGGCTGATGCCGCCGATGACGAGACAAGCCAGGTGCGTCATCTTGCGGTTGGTGCGGCGCGCGATCGCTGGCAGGATAAAGGCGGCAATGGCCGACACGCCGTTATACACGGCGAACATCACCCCAACCCAGTTGCCGGCGCTCTGGAATGCAGGCGACTGGGCGTCGAGCGTGCCGAAGACATTTTCGGCCACGGCCGGGGTAGTGTTGACCCACATCGTAAACAGCGCCAACCACGAAAAGAAGCTGACGCTGGCCAGTTGAACCATCGTGCGCGGCATGGTGGTGAAGCCACCCAGAATCTCGCGCAGTGCGTGCAGCGTGCCCTTGCGCTTCTCTACATCGGCGCGAAACGCCTTGAGGTCTTCGGGCGGGGTTTCCCGGGTGGTGATGACGGTCCACGACACCGCGCCCATGAAGGCCAGGCCGCCGACATAAAACGAGTAGCGCACCGTATCCGGAATACCGCCGTTGACCGGCACATTGCTGACGTTGAACCATTCGGTAAACATGGTCGGCAGCAGCGAGGCGATCACCGAGCCGCAGCCGATGAAGAAGGTCTGCATCGCAAAGCCCGAGGTCTGCTGGGTCGGATGCAGCTTGTCGCCCACAAAAGCGCGGAACGGCTCCATCGACACGTTGATCGACGCATCCATCATCCACAGCACGAACACCGCCATCCACAGCGACGTGGAGTTCGGCATCAGGAACATGGCCACGGTGGCCAGGAACGCGCCGAGGAAAAAGAATGGACGGCGCCGGCCCCAGAACGGGTGCCAGGTATTGTCGCTCAGGTAGCCGATGACCGGCTGCACCAGCAGCCCGGTGACCGGGGCGGCGAGCCAGAACAGCGGCAGGTCGTCTGCGTTCGCGCCCAGGGTCGAGAAAATGCGGCTGGTGTTGGCGTTTTGCAGAGCAAACCCGAACTGGATGCCGAAGAAGCCGAAGCTCATGTTCCACAACTGCCAGAAACTCAGGCGTGGTTTGATTGGCGGGAATTGCATCTGCATCGAAAGTCTCCAGGCGTTTGGCTACGCATTATATTTGTAGGAAAATAACATGACGATTTCTAAGTGTCAATCTAAACAGTTCCATAGTAAAATCGCCGCAACAGGACGAGCAAAATCGCGATTTTGTAGTCAAATAACAGACAAGATGGGGACACGATGCTGGACATGCAGAAGCGCCTGAATAACCTTTTTTACGCGACCCTGAGTCTGCCTTCAACGGCGATGGGATTTGCGCTCTGTATCCAGATTTCGGCCCTGAGCTGGATTTTGAGCACGCGCTTCAACCTCGAAATTCACGAAATCGGGATCGTGTGGGCGGCCGGACCGCTGGCAGGCATCTTCGGCCAGGTGATCATCGGCTTGATCAGCGACGATGCCTGGTTCTGGGGCGGGCGGCGCCGGCCCTTCATCCTGATCGGCGGCACCCTGGCCGCGCTGATGGTGTTCCTGCTGCCGCGCATCGACATCGTGGGCAAACTCCTGGGTATCGACGACATGGTCATCGTGGCGGTGATCATCGCGCTCACGCTCGACCTGTCGATCAATATCAGCTTCAACCCGACCCGCTCGATCATCGCCGACCTGACCCCGGAAGGCGAAGCGCGCACGCGCGGCTACACGTGGATGCAGACCGTGTCGGGCTTTTTCGGCGTGATGGCCTACGTGATCGGCGCGACCATGGGCAACGACGTGCTCATTTCGGTCGGCGCCGGCATCGTGTTCCTGTTCTCGGTGGTGCCGATGTTCTTCATCAAGGAAGAACGCGAGCTGGTGAAAAAGAACGACACCGCAGCGGCCACCAAGGCCGACTGGGGCCAGCTATGGCGCATCTATATCGCGCACGGCTTTGCGTGGCTTGGCGTGCAGTCGATGTTCGTCTACACCTATGGATTCATCGGGCAGCAGCTGGTGCCGGCGGGGCTGGACACCAAGGCGGCGGACGCCATGAGCGGCCAGATCATCGCGTACGCCTTTGCGGTGCTCAATACAGTCGGCTTCCTGCTGCCGGCGCTGGTGCTCGCCCCCCTCGCGCGCAGGATCGGCCGCGTGCACACGCAGGCCGGCTGCATCGCCATCATGGCGGCCGGGTACTTTTTGATTGCGACCGTGGCGCGCACGCCGATGATGCTGTACGCGCTGATGGCGGTGGTCGGCATCGGCTGGAGCGCCATTGTCAGCCTGCCGTTTGCGATCATGAGCGACAAGGTGGACAAAAGCCGCATGGGCTTTTTCATGGGCGTGTTCAACCTGTCGGTGGTGCTGCCGCAGTTGATGTCCACCGGCGTAGGCTTCGTGCTGAAACAAGTAGCCGACCAGAGCACCTTGTACGTCATCTGCGGCACTTCGCTGGCCATCTCGGCAGCCTTGTGGTGCCTGGTGAAGGACGAAGCGCCAGCAACCCAGGCAGCGATGCCGGTTGCCTCCCACTGAGGTAAACGCAAAATGGGCAGCCGAAGCTGCCCATCTTTTTACCCGCCTGCCGCTTTACTCCGGCTTGGCCAGCTTGCGCGCTTCCTTCTTGGCCTTGGTGGCCGCGTCGTACGGCTTCTTAGGACCGAGCTTCTTCTCTTCAAAACGACGGTCGCCCGCTTTTTTCGGGGCCGCCGCCTTCTTGACCGCCGGCGCTTCGCCATCACGCGTGATGTTCAGCTGCTGGCCCGCGACCCACACACCCTTGAGGTGATCGATCAAATCCGCCGGCATGTCGACCGGCAGGTCGAGCGTGCTGTAGTCGTCGTAGATCTCGATGCGGCCGATGAACTTAGACTCGATGTTCGCTTCGTTGGCAATCGCGCCGACGATGTTGCCCGGCTTGACACCGTGCGCATGACCGACTTCGATACGGAAGGTGCCCATGCCTTCTTCCGACGGACGCGATACGCGCTCGCGCTTGAACGCTGGCGCATCGCCACGGTCGCCACGGTCGCTGCGCATTGGCGCGTCCGAACGCGGTGCGCGCGCGGCAGGGGCGTTTTCCTGCCACGATGGCGCGCTCTTGGCGTCGCGGTTCGGCTTTTCCAGCAGCAGCGGAATGTCGCCGCGCGCCAGCTTGGCCAGGGCCGCTGCGATTTCGACGGCGGGCACGTTCTGCTCGCGCTCATATTCTTCGATCAGCGAACGGAATACATCGAGTCCGCCGGCCGCCAGCACTTCGGTGATCTGGTCCTTGAATTTGGCGATACGCACGTCGTTGACGGCTTTCACGGTCGGCAAGGTCAGCGGGGCAACTGGCTGGCGCGTGGCGCGTTCAATCGCTTTGAGCAAACCCTGCTCGCGCGGGGTGATGAACAAAATCGCTTCGCCGCTGCGGCCCGCGCGGCCGGTACGGCCGATGCGGTGGGTGTAGCTTTCCGGGTCCGACGGCACGTCGTAGTTGATCACGTGGCTGATGCGTTCCACGTCCAGGCCGCGCGCGGCGACGTCGGTAGCGACCAGGATGTCGATCTTGCCGTTCTTGAGCTGTTCGATGGTGCGTTCGCGCTGCGTTTGCTGCATGTCGCCGTTGATTGCGGTGGCCGCGAAGCCGCGCGCCAGCAGCTTGGTCGCCAGTTCTTCGGTACCGAGCTTGGTGCGCGCGAAGATGATCATGCCGTCGAATGGTTCCGCTTCCAGGATGCGGGTCAGCGCTTCAAGCTTCTGCATGCCGCTCACCATCCAGTAACGCTGGCGGATATTGTCGGCGGTGCCGGTCTTGGCGGCGACCGTGACTTCAGCCGGATCGCGCAGGTAGGTCTTGGCGATGCGCTTGATCGCGGACGGCATGGTGGCCGAGAACAGCGCGGTCTGGCGCGATTCAGGGGTTTTTTGCAGGATCTGTTCGACGTCGTCGATAAAGCCCATGCGCAGCATCTCGTCGGCTTCGTCGAGCACCAGCGTTTTGAGCTTGGACAGGTCGAGCGAACCTTTTTCCAGGTGGTCGATCACGCGGCCCGGCGTGCCGACGATCACATGCACGCCGCGGCGCAGCGCCTGCAGCTGCGGACCGTAGCTCTGGCCGCCGTAGATCGGCAGGACGTGGAAATCTTTGATGTGCGTTGCGTACTTCTGGAATGCTTCGGCGACCTGGATGGCCAGTTCGCGGGTAGGAGCTAACACCAGCGCCTGTGGCGACTGCTGCTTGATGTCGATGCGCGACAGAATCGGCAGCGCGAAGGCCGCGGTCTTGCCGGTTCCGGTCTGGGCCTGCCCCAGCACGTCGCGATTGGCCAGGAGCAGCGGGATGGTGGCAGCCTGGATCGGCGACGGCGTTTCGTAACCGACTTCTTTCATGACCTTCAGCACTTGGGCGCTCAGGTTGAGTTCGGAAAACAGTAATACAGGGGTTTCAGACATAGGACACTCACAATTTGACTAGCTAGCCCGACGGGAAAGCATCCTACAGTTTACTCTCTTGTAGTCCAGAATGCGATTTTTTGTAACGGAGTTGCGTACAAGTGGGGTGTAATTGAGGCTATTCGTGCAATCTAGTCGTCGTTAACGCGCTCGGCGCCTTCTCGTGGCATCCCCAAAACGACACAACCCCGCCACACTCGCGTGCGCCGGGGTTGTTTTCAGCGCCGGAATCACCCCGGCACGGCACTCATCAGAACTTGTAGTTCGCGCCCATCAGGAAGGTGCGACCATACTTCTGGTATTCCAGCGGCTTGTTGCGGTCGCCGCCATAGGTTTCATACGCGGTATCCCCAACGTTATTAACCTGCAACACCAAACCCAAGCCCTTGAAGCTGCCTTCGGTAAAGTTGTAACCGATCTGGAAGTCGACCACATCCTCACCCACCACATAACGCAGGGTACGATCATTGGCAAAGTTGCCAATTTCACCAACGAAGTCCGAGCGCTTGCGCTGGCTGACGCGGGTCTCGAAACCGTTCTTTTCATAGTACAAAGTCAGGTTGGTCACGCGCTTCGACAAGCCCGGCAGTGGAATGTTCTTGCCGATGCTGCTGTCCGGATCTTCGATCGCGATCGTGCTCTTGCTATGGGTCGCACTGGCCGACACACCGAAACCATCGAGAATCGGCGTCAGCAGGCTCAGCGGCAGCGAAGCCGACAGTTCCAGGCCCTTCAGTTTGCCGCCACTGCCGTTGTACGGAGCCTTGTAATTACCGATGGCGGTAATGGCATTGGTACCAGGAATGTATTTTGAGAAATCGTAATCCAGGGTCTGCGTATAGATGTAGGTATCGAGCTTCTTGTGGAAGGCCGCAACCGCGAAATACGCCTTATTGCCAAAATACTTCTCATACGACAAGTCGAGTGCCTTGGCGCGCCACGGATCGAGACGCGCATTGCCGCCGCTCGCGCCTGGTTTAAAGTCGACCGTGCCGACGTTGAAGTCGAGCGCAGAGCGCAGCTGGTCGATACGCGGACGGGCCAATTGCTTGGCGGCCGCAAAGCGGATGGTCTGCTGGTTGCTCAGGCCAAACGACAGATTCAAGCTTGGCAGGTAATCGGTGTAGGTCATGCCATCGTTGACCGGCTTGACCTGGCTGCCGACAGGCGCGGTACCGTCGAAATAGTTGGCTTGCGACGACTGTTCGGTGTGTTGCACCTGCACGCCCACATTTCCCTTGACGCTCACCGATCCGATTTCGCTGTCGATATTGGCCTTGATGAAGCTGGTCGTGATCTTCTCGTTCACTTCCCATGCCTTCGAAATCAGGAACGACTCGGTCGAGCTTGGATTGAAGTTCATGTACTGGCCAACCACGCCTGGCACATTCCACGAAGGGATCATGCCGGTACCTGCAAACCCGAGGTCGACCTGGCCATACAACAGCTCGCCAGGAACCGGACCCGGCGCGCCGCGCAGGGTAATCGCGCCTTCGGGCTGCACCTTGTTTTTCTTGCGGTCGGCGTAGTTAACACCCACGTCCACGCCCGAAAAATAGCTTTGCAGCATAGTCGGCATTGGCAGCGAGGCGACCAGCTTGAAGCCCTTGAGTTCGTCCTCGATCTTCGGCGTCTTGCCGTAGCCCGAACCATAAATCGTGTTGCGCAGGTACAGGTTCTTGGCGTCGGTATAGTTCAGGCGGCCACCGATTTGCGAAAAGCCGCCGGTGGCGAATTTCAGGTCGACGGTGTCGAGGAAAGGATCGGCGGCAGCGTTGCTAAGCTGTAGGTTGTTTTCCAAGCTCACTTCGTCGCGGTTTGCCTTCGAGTAACTTACGTCGGCAAACACGGACCAGCCATCGAAACGAAGCGTGTTGCCCCAGCCGACCGCCTTGATCTCATCCTTGCGGTCGTTGTACATACCGCGCACCAATGGATATACGCCGCTCGCCGAACCACCGGTCAGCACGCCATTCGATGTGGTCGCCGGCGTGTAAAGCAAGCCCGGCTTGTAGCCGCCGTTGTAATCGTTCAGCGCCACTTCAAACTGATTGGCCGTTTCCTCGCGCTTGAATTTCGATGCGTACATATCGATCATGCTGGTCCAGGTCTTGTTTGGACGATATTGCAGCACACCCATGACGCCGTCGCGCTTGTTGGTGCCGCTACGCGCGACCGACTTCAGCCCGTCCATCAAGGAGGTACCGGCAGGCACGCCAGGACGCGCCTCGGTTTTCCACGGCTCGTACAACCCCGTTTCGTTGGACAAGACGGGCGACGCCAGGTGCGCGTAACCGATCGCGATACCGATTGTGCGGTCGGCGAACTGGTCGATGTAGCTGACGCTGAAACGGTTACCGGTGTCTTTCGCATTGGCGATGCCGCCGAGCGAATTTTTCTCGCCGCGCACATTCATCGCGATGGTGCGCTTGCCGAACGACAGCGGACGCACGGTTTGCATATCGATGGTGCCGGACAGGCCCTGGCCGACGAGGCCGGCGTCCGGGGTCTTATAAATGGTCACGCCGCTGAGCAGCTCGGATGGATACTGGTCGAATTCGACGCTGCGGTTGTCACCCGTGCTGACCTGTTCGCGGCCATTGAGCAAGGTGGTCGAAAAGTCCGGCGACAGGCCGCGTACGCTGATAACCTGGGCGCGGCCGCCGACGCGCTGCGCCGCCAGGCCGGGAAGGCGGGCGATCGATTCAGCAATACTAACGTCCGGCAACTTGCCGATATCTTCCGCGGAGATAGCCTCGACGATGGAAGACGAATCCTTTTTCACCGAAATCGCGTCCTCGATACCGCGGCGAATGCCCGACACCTTGACCGTTGTGATCGGCTGATCGCTTGCTTGCGGCGCAGCGGAAGCTTGCGCATAGACGTTGCCCGACATGGCGGACACGAACAGCGCGCAGCCGGCAGCGACCGGGCTCAGTGGGAATGCGGCACTCTTGGTACGGGTATTGGCGAAAAATTTCATTCTGTCCCCTCATCTCATCATTACTACACAATTCCCGTATCTTCAGCATGGCGGCGACTGCACGGGTTCCAAAGGCAACGTTCTAGGACGCTCTGAGCCGATTCTGTACTAAAACTAGATGCACTGTCAACGTGAGTTGCGTACGACTACGGAAAAGTGCGGTTTTTGCATCTGCTACCGGCTGCGAAAGGGTAGCTCGTTGTATTTCAGCTACAGAACATGGTAAAGACAGCTGTAGTCCGACTACATGATCCGGATTTTTCCTTGCTTTGGATGGTTCTCGCACCAAGATAGTGCAATCTTCCTTTTTGGAAATTTATTGTTACTACATTTTTGTAGCAAATTTCGTAGTAAAAACCAAACCGTGCATGACGACGCCGTCGCGCCCGTCAAAAATACCGCCCTGCTCGCCCTGCTGACGATCTCTGCGACGCAGCAAATAGAGTATTGACAGGCCATGTAGCTAAACTAGCACCCACAAAGCCGACTGATCGCAGCCCGACCATGGCGTTTGATAGCCATCCTCTTCTGTAGTATGCTTTATCGACAACAAGACCATGTAGCCATACTACGCAACTGCACAGACAGTCATCCCTGACACATTGGAGACCGCATGACCCCAGCAGGAAGCCGCACGCCCCTACTCCGACTATTTGCCGTTGCTGCCTTGGGAAGTGCCGCCGCGCTTGCCGGCGCCGCATCCCTGCCGGCCGCACGCATTTCCCACCTCGAACCGCCCTCCTGGTGGACCGGGATGCGGCACAACAAACTCCAGCTGATGGTCCACGGGGAGCGCATCGCCGACACCCGCCCCGCCATCGACCACCCGGGCGTGCGCATCGACGCGGTCACCCAGGTCGCGAACCGCAACTACCTCTTCATTGACCTGATGATCGGGCCTGACGCCAGACCGGGCACATTCGACATTCTGTTCAAGGAGGGCGCCCGCACCATCCGCTACCCCTACCAACTGCAGGCGCGCGACGCCGGTTCGGCAGAGCGCCAGGGCTTCGGCAGCAAGGACGCCATCTACCAGATCATGCCCGACCGCTTCGCCAACGGCGACCCGGCCAACGACAACGTCCCCCGCATGGCCGACCAGGCCAACCGCGCCTCGGGCACCGCGCGCCACGGCGGCGACCTGCGCGGCGTGGCCGACCATCTGGACTACATCGCGGCCATGGGCTTCACCCAGATCTGGCCCACGCCGCTGGTCGAAAACGACATGCCCGCCTACTCCTACCACGGCTACGCGGCCACCAACCATTACCGCATCGACCCGCGCTACGGCAGCAACGAGGACTACCGCCGGCTCTCGGCGCAGGCGCGCAAGAAAGGCATCGGCATCATCCAGGATGTGGTGCTGTCGCATATCGGCAGCCACCACTGGTGGATGAAGGACCTGCCAAGCCCCGACTGGACCACCAACGGCGGCACGTTCACGCCCACCCAGCACCATCGCGTATCGGTGCAGGACCCGTACGGATCGCAGCAGGACCGCGCCAACTTCACCAAGGGCTGGTTCGCCAGCAGCATGCCGGACCTGAACCAGGCCAACCCGCTGGTGGCCAACTACCTCATTCAGAACAACATCTGGTGGATCGAGTACGCCGGCTTGTCGGGCCTGCGCATCGACACCTACGGCTACTCCGACAGCGCCTTCCTCACCGAGTACACGCGGCGCCTGATGGCCGAATACCCCAACCTGAACCTGGTGGGCGAGGAATGGCACAAGTCGCCGGCGGTGGTGTCGCACTGGCAGCGCGGCAAAGTCAACTTCGACGGCTACATCAGCTACCTTCCCAGCCTGATGGACTTTCCGCTGGCCGAGACCATCCGCGCCACCCTCGCCGCCACCGATCCGGCACCGGGCTTCACCGACGTCTACGAAATGCTCTCGCAAGACCACCTGTATCCGGACCCCGGCAATCTGGTGCTGTTCGAGGGTAACCATGACATCGCGCGCACCTTCAGCGTGGTCGGCGAAGACCTCAAGCTGTACAAGATGAGCCTCGCCATGCTCATGACCTTGCCGCGCATACCTCAGTTCTACTACGGCACCGAGGTGCTCATGACCAGCGAAACCAAAATCCGCGACGACGCCAGCTTCCGCCAGGACTTCCCCGGGGGCTGGCGCGCCGATGCGGCCAGCGCCTTTACCGGCGAAGGACTGAACGCGCAGCAGCGCGAGGCCCAGGCCTTCGTCAAGAAGCTGGTCAACTGGCGCAAGTCGCGCAGCGTCATCCACCACGGGAAGACCATGCATTACGGCGCCGAGAACGGCACGTACGTCTACTTCCGCTACGACGGCAAGAACAAGGTCATGGTGGCGCTGAACAAAGGCGGCAAGGATGCAGTGCTGCCGTTAGAGCGCTTTGACGAAATGCTCAAGGGCGCCAAAAGCGGCGTCGACGCGATCACCGGCGCCACCCATGCCTTTGCAAGCACGCTGACCCTGCCGGCGCGTTCGGCCTTGATCCTGGAGATTGAATGAAGTACCTGATCGCACTGGCGGCCGCAGTCACCATGCCAATCACCGCGACTGCCGGCAAGCCTGGCGTGGACGCCTTTTTCGACGCCATGGCGATCAGCGTCCCACCGGGCCAGCAATCGCAGTTCGTGGTGGGCGACAACCTGGCGGGCTACTTCGAGGGCTACACCCAGAGCCATGACAGAGGTGCCGGCTACACGATCAGGAATGCCTCCGTGTTCGAAGGCTACGCCACGTTTGTAAACGGCACGCCCAACGACCGCACACGCTCCAGCGAACAGGTTCTCCCTTACGGCCACCGGGTGCGCCACGCCGGCGGCGCCATCGAGGAAATGGCGCTGCTGTCGAAAAAGCACGCGCTCGCGATCCGGCTGACCAACCCGGCCGATGCCGAGCTGACCGTGCACTCGCTGCTCAAGGCGCCCGGCGCCATCCGCCGCGACGGCGACGTTATCGTCGTTGCGCCAGCCGATGCCACGGGTCTTTTCACCGCCCTCGCCGTCAACCGCCCCTTCGTTCTGGGCGACGGCCTGACCCTGCGCAGCGCGCAAGCGGTGCGTGACATGACGGTGGTCGTGGCCTTCGGCGACACCGCAGCCCAGGCCAGCGAACGCGCACTGGCGCAGGTCAAGCTTGAGCCGATCGACGCCGAACGCAAGGCACTATATGAAGCGCTGACCAAAAGCTACCTGTCCACCAGCGACGCCGAATACAACAAGGCGCTCAACTGGGCCAAGGCCGCCAGCCGCATGTTCGTGGTCGAGGAATTCGGCACCGGCATCTGGGCCGGCCTGCCTTGGTTCCGCGACAACTGGGGCCGCGATACCTTCATCGCGCTGCCCGGCACCTTGCTGGTATCGGGCCAATTCGACGAAGCCAAAGCCGTGCTGTCGAACTTCGCGCGCTACCAGAACCTGAGCGAGCCGCGCGACACGGAGTACGGCCGCATTCCCAACCGCGTCGCGGCCGGCGAGCGCATCATCTACAACACTGTCGACGGCACGCCGTGGATGCTGCGCGAAGCCTTCGAGTACATCCAGTACACCGGCGACAAGGCCTTTGCGCGCAAGATGTACCAGCTCGCCCTGCCCTACTTCGACGGCGCCCTCGCCAACTACGCCGACCAGGACGGCCTGCTCGCGCACGATTCGGCCGACACCTGGATGGACGCGCGCATCGACAACAAGGACCCGTGGTCCGCACGCGGCCCGCGCGCCGTCGAAATCCAGGCCCTGTGGCATACCGCCCTCAAGACCGGCGCCTGGCTGGCCACGCAGGCCGGCGACCAGGCCCGCGCGCGCCAGTGGAACGCACTGGCCGCCAAGGCGCAGCGCAGCTTCCTCAAGCTGTACTGGGATGGCAGCGTCATGGCCGACCGCCTGCGCGACGACGCCAGCCGCGATACCAAGATCCGCCCCAACCAGCTGATGCTGGTGTCCATTCCGTTCGACGACTTCATTCCGTCCAAGGTGCAGGCGCGCGTGACGCGCAACGCGGTGTCCGAGCTGCTCTACCCCTACGGCATTGCTTCGCTGAGCCAGAACGATCCCTACTTCCATCCGCGCCATGAAAACCCGGCCTTTCACCACAAGGATGCGGCCTACCACCAAGGCACAATCTGGGGCTGGAATGCCGGCTTCACGGTCACGGCGCTGAACAAGTTCGGCTACCAGGATCTGGCCTGGAAGTTGAGCCAAAACCTGGGCCAGCAAATCCTCGGCCTCGGCACACTGGGGAACATGAGCGAACTGCTCGACGCCCTGCCCGGCGACGACGGCAAGCTCAAACCATCCGGCACCTATGCGCAGTCATGGAGCGTGGCCGAGTATGCGCGCAACGGCTACCAGGACTACGTGGGCTTTCGGCCACGCCTGCTCGACAACATGCTGGCCTTCACGCCGGCGATCCCCGCAGCATGGAGCGATTTTTACGCGGCCCTGCCGTTCGGCGCGGCCGACAGCATCGAGGTCGATTTCCGCCGCGTGGGCAAGCAGCAGCACTGGAAGCTGCGCCTGAACGGCGGCGCGCCGCGCAGGGTGTCGTTCAACTTCCTGAACGACGACAAGAGCCGCTCGCAGCTCGCGTTTGAACTCGCTCCCGGCAAGCCGGCCCTGCTGATGACGGGTGGCGGCAAGGCCACGGTCAACGGCAAGCCGCTCGCGGTGCGCCAGCGCCAGGCCAGCTATGCCAGCGAGATCGGCGAACTCGTTTTCCAGACGCCCAGGCGCTACCGCACCGATGACTTCCCCATGCTCAAATCGAAGGATGCCTTGAAGGGCATCGTCGAACGGAAGAAATACCGCTGATGTTCAAGACCACCCACCTGCTCGCCGCCGTCCTGTTCTCGGCCAGCGCCGCCAGCATCGCTGGCAGCGGCACGCTGGCCGCGCCCATGTACCTGCGCGGCGGC
The DNA here is from genome assembly GCF_030846505.1 of Massilia pseudoviolaceinigra. NCBI lineage: Bacteria > Pseudomonadati > Pseudomonadota > Betaproteobacteria > Burkholderiales > Oxalobacteraceae > Massilia > Massilia pseudoviolaceinigra. The sequence continues at coordinate 70,910 of NZ_JAVCWL010000023.1, forward strand.
TTCAATGGCTGGGGCCTTGACCACCCGCTGGCCTACAAGGGCAATGGCGTGTACGAAGCGGAGATCCTGGTCAGCCCGGGCTACCACGGCTTCAAGGTCGGCAGCAAGGACTGGTCGGCCGAATGGGTGATCGACCCAAGCGCCAGCGTCACCGTCGCCGCCGGTGCAAGCTACAAGATGCAACCCCGGCCCGGTCCCGAGGACTACCTGTTCGTCAAAAAGACCTCGATCTGGCGCTTTTCCATCGACGCTTCCGACCTGGCGGCGCCGCTGCTGCGCGTGGCGCGGACCGGCACGCCAGAAGCCAGCACGGTCGATCCACACCAGGGCCACGCGGTCGGCAGCACCAGCGAATACCGCATCATCGATGGCGCCACTGCCACGGTGCGCTACTCGACGCCGGACGCGGATGCGGCGCTGCGTAGCTACACCCAATCGACCACGATGCCGCTGCGCGACCCCGGCCCGCAATCGGCCACCTATCGAGAGGCCGCAGGCCAGCCCACGGTGCGCAGCGGCAGCCTCGCCTTCGACGCGCTGTTCGCACTGGCGCTCGATGAAATGAAGCAGAACGCGGTCGCGCAGATCAAGGATGGCAACTACAACGGCGCCAGCGCCATCGACTGCGACTGCTTCGAAACAGGCGAAAAATGGCACTACGTCTGGACACGCGACCTGTCGTACGCGGCCGACCTGGGGCTGGCGATGCTCGACCCGGAGCGGGTGCGCAACTCGCTCGACTTCAAGCTGTCCGGCTACCGGCCCGGCATCACGCGCGCGCCGCAGGTGGCGGGCAGCGCCGATGGCCTGCAGATCATCCAGGACACCGGCAGCGGCGGCAGCTGGCCGGTCAGCACCGACCGCGTGGCCTGGGTACTCGGCGCCGAAGCGGCACTTAATAATTTGCCGCCGGCGCAGCGCGCACCGTTCGCGGAGCGCGCCCTGAAAGCGCTGGTCAATACCCTGGAAAACGACCGCCTGGCCGCGTTCGACGCCGCCTCCGGCCTGTACATGGGCGAACAATCCTTTCTCGACTGGCGCGACCAGAGCTACGCCGCCTGGATCGTGGGCGACCTGGCCTCGCTGGCCAGCTCGAAAGCCCTGTCGACCAACGTCCTTCACTACAAGGCGCTGGCCCTGGCCGCATCGCTGGCGCATGACAGCGGCGACCGCGCACGGTCGGCCAGATATGGCGCCTGGGCCACGGCGCTCAAGCGCAGCATCAACGAGCGACTCTGGCTTGAAGACGCCGGCATGTACAGCAGCTTGAGCGCGCCCCACTTCGACGGCGCACCGATGCATAAATTCGACTGGCTCGGACAAGCGCTGGCCATCGTCACCGGCGTGGCCGACGGCGAACGCGCGCGCCGCATCCTGGCCAGCTATCCGCACGGGCCGATGGGCGCACCCGTGATCTACCCGCAGCAGCAAGGCATGCCGGTGTACCACAACCGCGCCATCTGGCCGTTCGTCACCTCCTACGGCCTCAAGGCCGCCAGCCTGCGCGCCAACGTCAGCGTGGCTGACGCCGCATACGACACGCTGATGCGCGGCGCCGCGCTGAACCTGTCGAACATGGAGAACCTGGAGTGGATCTCCGGCCAGCCGCTGCTGCTCGATGAACAGCAGCCGGCGCTGATCGGCCCCGTGATCAACTCGAAGCGGCAACTGTGGTCGGTCGGCGGCTACCTTGGCATGGTGATCGGGAACGTGTTCGGCATCAGCGTGACAGGCAGCGGCATCGATGTACGTCCCTTCATCACCGCCAAGCTGCGGCGCGAGACGTTTGGCGCAGCCTCCGTCATCACCCTCAATAACCTGACCCTGCGCGGCAAGCGCATGAATGTCCGGATCGCGCTGCCTGCCGCCAGCAACGAAGAGGGCTACTATCCGGTCAAGAGCATCGCCATCGGCGGCGTGCCGGCAGCGGCGTCGCTCACGTGGCAGCAACTGCCCGACAACGCCACCATCGATATCGTGCTCGGGGCACTGCAAAAGGGCGATCAGCAGATTCGCCGCGTCGGCGCGGCGCCCTACGCCGAAGGGCCCGACGTTTTCGGACCGCGCGAACCGGGCATCGCCAAGGGCACCAAGGCGGCCACGTTGCGGATCGATGCGAACGGCAATGGCGCCGGCACCGTGTACAACGTCTACCGCGACGGCAAGCTGGCTGCCGCCAGCGGCGCCGCCGGCGCCTGGAGCGACCGCGCTGCGCCGGCGGCCGCGTGCTACGCTGTCGAGGCGCAGTTTGCCGCTTCGGGCAATCGCAGCCACCACAGCGTGCCGCACTGCACCGGCACGGTGATCGAGGTCCCCCTGAGCGGCGCCGGCCTGGCGCAGCTACCGCTGAAGGACTGGGGCAAGCCGGGCGAGCGCCTGCGTTTCGGCGCGATCCGGGTCGCACAGGGCGGCGAGTACGGCGTGCAGGTGCGCTACCATAATCGCGCCAACCAGATCAACCTTGGCATCAGCGGCGGCGTAAAATGGCTGGTCCTGAAAGACGCCTCCGGCCGGATTGCGGCGCAGGGCGTGGTGCAGCTGCCGCATGCGCGCATCGACAAGACCGGCACGCCACCGGTGATGTCGACGCCCTTGCGGACCCGCCTCAAGCCGGGCCGGTACTCGCTGGAGATGAGCGACTTCTATAATATGAGCTACCTGCAAAGTAACAGCACCTTCAGCGCGGCCGGTGGCGCCAAAGGCCCGTCCAACAAGTTCGATGTGTACGGCGCGCGGCTGCTGCGCCTGAAGTAAAAAAGGAAAACGCAATGACACTGGCACGAGTTACGCTGGCCGCAGCAAGCCTGCTGCCGCTGGCCGCGGGCGCCACCACGGTGCGCGTCCATTACGAGAGCCCGAAGGATGGGGTCACCATCCGTGGCGACAAGGGACCGATGTCCTGGTCGAAGGGCGCAGCGGCCAAGAGCGACGACGGCAAGGTATGGACCTATACCTGGCCCGACGACCTGGGCGACGTCGTCATGAAGCCCGCCCTCGGTGACGAAAAAGTCGCCATCGGCGGCACCTACAAGCTCGCCGCCGGCAGCACGCGCGACATCTATCCTTTTTTTGGTGCGCCGTTCGGCAAGGTGAAAATCATTCCCGGCTTCGCCTCGCCCCAGCTCAAGAACAGCCGCAATCTGCGCGTCTACCTGCCGCCCAGTTACGATGAAAATCGGGCCAAGCGCTATCCCGTGCTGTACATGCACGACGGCCAGAACCTGTTCGACGCAAAAACCGCCGCCTTTGGTGTCGAATGGGGTGTGGACGAAACGGTGAACCGGCTGGTCGCCACCGGCATCATGGAAGAGATCATCGTGGTCGGCATCGACAATACGCCGGAACGCATCGCCGAATACACGACTTGCTGCGACCCGCAGTACGGCGGCGGCCAGCTCGACACCTATCAGCGCTTCGTGGTCGACACAGTCAAGCCGTATATCGACAGCACGCTGCGCACCATGCCGGGAAAGGAATCGACCGCCATCATGGGCTCCTCCCTGGGAGGTATCGCATCGATCTGGATCGCCCAGAAAAATGCGGCGGTGTTTTCAAAGGCGGCGTCGGTGTCCGGTTCGTTCTGGTGGAACAAACAGGAATTCGTCACCAGCCTGCCGCCACGCCTGCCGGTCAGGTTCTACCTCGATGCCGGCACCGTCAAGGATGGCCTTGAAGATACCGTCAAGATGCGCGACGCGATGCTCAAACAGGGCTACCGCCAGGACGCCGACCTGTTTTACCACGTGGCCGAAGGCGCAACCCACAACGAAAAATCGTGGGCGGCGCGCGTCGACAAGCCGCTCGCGTGGTTCTTCCCCTGGCAGTAAGCGACCAGGCAGCTGGCGGTCAGCGCTTGCGGCGCTGCAGGTCGAGCGAGGTAACCTTGGCGAAATCGATCGGCTTGACGATATGGTCATCGAAGCCGGCCTCCATCGCCTGCTCGCGATCGCGCGCCTGGCCATAGCCGGTCAGGGCCACCAGCACCGCGTCGTCCATGCCAGGCAGTACGCGCATTTTAGTCGCTACCTCGTAGCCGCTCATGTCGGGCAAGCCGATATCGAGAAATACATAGGTCGGCCTGAACTCGGCCGCGCGGTCGAGCGCCTGCTGTCCGTTGTACGCCACCGTCACATCATGGCCGCTGATGCCGAGCAGCTCGGCCAGCATGTCGGCCGCGTCGACGTTATCGTCCACCACCAGGATGCGCGCAGCGCTGGCGTCATCGGCGCCCGGCACGGCGGCGCCAACGTCAGCGCTGCCGATAGCGTCGATCGGCAGGCGCACCGCGAACACGCTGCCCTGTCCTACCCCGGCGCTGGAGGCGCTGACGGTTCCGTGGTGCAGGGCAACGAGGGTGCGCACCAGCGACAGGCCGATGCCCAGGCCGTCCTGCACCCGGTCCGGCGTAAAGCCATCCTGTGCAAACAGATCGAAAATGTAATCGAGCTTGGTGGCGTCAATGCCGATGCCGTTGTCCGCAATGCGGATAAGGATTTCCTGTCCGATCACGTCGGCCGAGAGCTTGACGACTCCACCCGGCGGCGTGAACTTGAAGGCATTGTGCAGCAGGTTGCCGACGATTTGCGCCAACCGCACATGGTCGCCGCTGAGCCACACCTCGTGCGCCGGCAGCCTCACTTCGAACGCCTGGTTGCGGCTTTCGGCGATGTGCGTCACCGACTCGCGCGCGCTGCCGATAAAGGTCCGCAGTTCCACGCGCTCTTCGTGCAGCGTGATCTTGCCCTGCGAAATACGGGCCACGTCGAGCAGGTCTTCCACCAGCCGCACCAGGTGGCCGGTATGGCGCAGGATGGTCTGGCGTGCCTTGTCCTGGCGCTCCGGCACGTTCGGGTCGAGGCGGCACAGCAGCTCGACCGCATTGCGGATCGGCCCCAGGGGATTGCGTAGTTCATGCGCCAGCGTGGCCAGGAATTCGTCCTTGCGGCGGTCGACATCGCGCAGTTCGCGTTCGACCTTGCCCAGCCGGAGCAGCGCCTTGACGTTGGCGACCAGCTCTTCCGGCTCGATCGGCTCGAACAGATAATTATCGGCGCCGCCTTCGAGCGCCCTGATCTTGTCGGCCACGCCAATGTACGAGGCCGACGTTTGCAGCACCAGCACGGCGCGCGTTTCGGGGTCGGACTTGAGCAGGCGGCACACTTCGAAACCGTTAATGTCGGGCAGCTTGACGTCGAGCAGAACCAGGTCGGGCTTGTCTTCTCGCGCGCGCAACAGGGCCGAGTTGCCGTCGGCGGCCTCGATCACCGTGAAACCGGCACGTGTGAGGATGCGCGACTTGGCGTAGCGCGCTCCTTCGCTGTCGTCGACGTTGAGGATCAGGGAATCGGCAAATGGCATGGACTGCATGGTGGACCTCAATCCGGTTAATAGGAATACGGCGGTACGGCGGCATTGCCTCCCTCTGCCGTGTAGGTGAGCGGGATCGATACCCAGAATACGGAACCGGCGCCCGGCACGCTGTCGACGCCGACCGACCCGCCCAGCAGGCCAGCCAGATTACGGCACAGCGGCAAGCCCAGGCCCGTTCCCTTGACGCGCGTCTGCAAGCGGTTTTCGATCTGGCTGAACTCCTCGAAAATGAGTGCCTGGTCCGACTCGGCGATTCCGAGCCCGGTATCGGACACGCTGAAGTGCATCATACCCTGCTCCGGCAGAAGCGCCGCCCGGACCGTGATATCACCCCGTTCGGTGTATTTGATCGCGTTCGATATGAAATTGCGCAGGATCTGCGACAGCTTGCCCTGGTCGCTGTGCAGCGCCAGCGCCGCTTCCGGTTCCTGGAACGTCAGTGCCAGGTTGGGACTATGCAGCAAGGGTCGCAGCAGGCCGCGCAAGGTGCTGAACATGTCGGCCACCAAAAAGCGCTCGGGCCGCACATCGACCTTGCCCGCTTCGATCTTGGCCAGGTCGAGAAGGTCGTCGACCATCTCGTTCATGGCGACCGTGCCCTGCAAAATGTAGCTGACCTGCTTCTCCTGCTCGCCCGACAGCTCTCCGTCGGCGCGCGCCAGCAGCAGCTTGGCCAGGGCCCGGATCGAACTCAGTGGCGTGCGAAATTCGTGGCTCATGTTCGACAGGAAGCGCGACTTCATCTGGTCGGCGTGGCGCAGGTGGTCAGCCTTCTCGTCGAGCTCAGCGTACAGGACCTTGACGGCGCGGTTGTTCTCTTCGAGTTCGCGCGTCAGCTGCAGCAGCTCCTCCTGGCGCGCCTTCAGTTCATCGAGGGTGCCGAGCAGTTCCTGGTTTTGCTGCTGCACCTCGCCCAGCATCGAATCGGGCGCCTGCGCGTTCAGGTGGGCGCACATGTCGCCCACCATGCGCGCCGTCATGCGCGGCGCATCGCTGGAAAGGCGCTTTTGCAGCACGATCTGGGTGCCGCTGGCGCGCGCCGTGCTGATGTCGCACCGGTCCATCAGGCGGCGCGCGCCCAGGATGCCCAGGCCCATGCCGGTCGACGACTGGTAGCGCCCGGACAGCACCAGGTCGAGGTCGGCGATGCCGGGGCCCTGGTCGTCGATGCGGATTTGCAGCACCTGCACGCCGTCGGCATCCTCTATCGAAAACTCGACCTTGCCGCCATGCGCATAATTGAAGACGTTACGCGCCAGTTCGGACACCGAGGTGGCGATGCGCACCTGATCCTGCATGGCGAAGCCGCACAGCACCGCGATCTCGCGCGCCCGCTGGCGGGCTCCGACCACATCGAGCTCGGTGCCGATCGCGATCTTGAGAATGCGCAGCGACATTACCCAAGCTCCCTTTCGCGCACCACCAGCACGCTGGCGTCGTCGCGCTGGCGCGCGAAATCGCGGTACAGCACCGCCGCGATCAGGCCCGGGTGGCGGAACGCCAGGCCCGGATAGGCATCGAGGTCCCAGCGCGTTCCCAGGCCGTCGGAATGCATGATCAGCATGGCGCCGGGCGCCCACGGATGGGTGAACGTCTGCACCTTGCGCAGATTGCTGCCGACGATGCCGTTGTGCGACATCAGGTGGCGCCGCGCGCTGCCATCGAAGATGCAGCCGGCGATATTGCCGATGCCGGCAAAAGTGAGTTCGCCAGCGTCGCAATCGATTGCGGCCAGGGCCACCGCGGCGCCGCGGGTGCCGTGCAGCGCGCCATGCGCCAGCTGCATCAGTTCCGACACGCCCACGGCTGCACGTTCGACCACCAGCGCGACCGCCGCCTCGGACGCGACCGCCGCTTCCGGGCCGTGGCCCAGGCCATCGGCCATACCGAAGGTCAGGCCCCACTTGGCAAAGCCGAAGTCCCAGGCGTCGCCGCACACGTCTTCGCCCGGCATCGGCAGGCATACCGCGCCCGCTTCCCAGTCCGACACGGGCGCGCCGGCCGCGCCGCTCCACACCGTCATGCGCAGTACTGTGCCCTGGCCTTCGACCGAATAGATATCGAATTCGGGCGTCAGGCGGCCGATGGCGCCCAGTCCCACGCCGTACGTGCCGGCGGTGGAATTGCCGTCTTCCATGCGCAGCGCCACATTGGCCATGCCGGGACCGCGGTCGAGCGCGATCACTTCCACACCGGCGCGCTCGCCCGCATGCAGCGCGCGCAGCAGGATCTCGCCTTCGCGGGCATGCTTGACGATGTTGGTGGCCGCTTCGGTGATCACGATGGCCAGCTGGCCGGCGCGCGTTTCGTCGAACCCCAGCTGGCGCGCCAGCGTATTGCCGGCGCGCCGCGCCGATGCGATTTCGCTTAATTCGCCTACGTGAAACGCCGCTTGCCTGCCTAATCTGTTCAAAACAGCTTCCATTTCGCGATTGTGACGGTCGTGCCCTTGCCTGGCGCGCTGTCGAGGATGAAGTCGTCGGCCAGGCGGCGCGCGCCGGACAGGCCCAGGCCCATGCCGCCGCCGCTGGTGTAGCCGTCGGTCAGGGCCAGGTCGACGTCGGCGATGCCGGGTCCCTCATCGATGAAGCTGACGCTGATGCCGCGCTTGCCGCCGCGTTCGACCAGTTCGAGTTCGGCGCGTCCGCCGCCGCCGTAGCGCAGCGTATTGCGCGCCAGTTCGCTGGCGGCGGTGACCATCTTGGTTTGTTCGATCAGGGAGAACTTGAGGGCGACCATTTCATCGCGCACCAGCTTGCGCAGGCGGACCACATCTTCATCGGTGACCAACGGCGCGTGGACCAGGCCATCGGCGCCGCTCACGGCACGCCCCGCCGCTGCGCGGCGGTCATTCCCGTTCCTGCTGCAGCAGGGCCAGGCCGCGTTCGACGTTCAGGGCGGTGCTCACGCCGTCGAGCGTCAGGCCCAGCTCCACCAGCGTGATCGCCACGGCCGGCTGCATCCCCACCAGCACCGTGCGGGCATCGAGAATCCGGGCCATGGCCGCCGTGTGGCTGATCATGCGGCCGATAAAGGAATCGACGATGTCGAGCGCCGAGATATCGATCAGCACGCCCGTTGCGCGCTCCTTGACGATGCGCGCGGTCAGGTCGTCCTGCAGCGTCATGGCCAGGCGGTCGTGCATGTCGACCTGGATCGTCACCAGCAGCAGACGGCCCATTTTCAGGATCGGTATGCGTTCCATGGCTTAGCGCGCGTTCTGCGGATGGGTGATGGTCGAGCCGGTGCGCTTGAGCGCCACCACGAAGGCGTCGGCCAGGGTGGCCTTGGTGACCACGTCTTCCAGGTTCACGCCGAGGTGCACGATGGTCTGGGCGATCTGCGGACGGATGCCGCTGATGATGCAGTCGGCGCCCATCAGGCGCGCGGCGGCGATGGTTTTGAGCAGATGCTGGGCCACCAGGGTGTCCACGGTCGGCACGCCGGTGATGTCGATGATCGCGATCGAGGCGCCGGTGTCGACGATTTTCTGCAGCAGGTTTTCCATCACCACCTGGGTGCGGGCGCTGTCGAGGGTACCGATCAGCGGCAGCGCCAGCACGCCTTCCCACAGCTGCACCACCGGCGTGGACAGTTCCAGCAGTTCCTGCTGCTGGCGCAGGATGACCTGCTCGCGTGCCTTCTGATACACCTCGATCGTAAACAGGCCGAGGCGGTCGAACAGCGCGCTGGTGGCGGCGGTTTGCTCGACCAGCTGGATCGGATTATCGGCCAGCGCGGTGCGCAGGTAAGCGAACAGCGGCTCTTTCAGCGCGAAGATGAAGCTTGCGGTCTCGATCGACGAAAAGCCCTGGCGCACGCGCGCCTGCGAGATGTCGGTCAGCATGTGGCGCGTGTCATCCCAGGCGGCGCCTTCGATGTCGTTGGTGGCACCGCGTTCGAGCGCCTGCACCAGCAAGGGCAGGAAACGGGCTGCCTGCTGGCGTAGTTCGGCCTCGGCGTTCTTGTCGCGCCGGATCATCCGCGTCATCAGTCCCGACAGCCAGACTTCCAGCAGCTCATTTTCATACTTAGTGATAATTAACGCTAACTGCGGGCTTTTGTCGGTGCTCATTGGATCCTTTTAGGGATAGTGCGGCTGAGAATGGGAAAGCGATAGGCGGACCGGTCCCGGTCGCGGCGATGTTCTTCGCATTATATAGATACTCGACAAGCAACCGTGCACAATTAGTAAAACCTCCCCCCGCAAATCGGCACACCCAAGCGCACGCATTCCTTAGGGGAATCACATGTCCAAACGGACCAGCGATCTGTCTCGAAACATTTCTTAATCGGGGTCACCTATCAGACTGACATGCTCGCAAACATAATTTACTGCGAAATCACGATATAAGACTTCCGAATCGAAACATGTCAAAAGGAGGAGCAGGCGGTGATGCAGCGATGAAGTGATGGGGTAGCGAGGGGTAAATGCAGCACAACCTGCGGCCGGCGCCGGCTGTGCGAGCAAAATGGTGCGAGCCAGAGCTCTGACTCCAGTTAAGAAATGTTTCGAGTCGGAGGTCTGGCCCCGGTTAGGAAATGTTGCAATGGGGTTTTAGAACTCTTCCCAGTCGCTTTCGCCGGCCGGCACTGGCCGCGCCGCGGCCGGTTTGCTGGCGGGCAGACGGGCGGCCGAGGTCGCCGCACGCGCTGCCGGGGCCCGCGCCGTCGGCGCGCTACGGCGGGCAGCGCGCGCCGCTGGCGCTGCCGCCATGTGGTGATCGCCGATCTTGAAGATGCTGACCGCTTCGGCCAGGCTGGCCGCCTGCTGCTTCATCGCTTCCGCCGCCGCGGCCGCTTGCTCCACCAGCGCCGCGTTCTGCTGCGTGACGGCATCCATTTGCCCGATGGCATCGTTGATCAGATCGATCCCCACGTTCTGCTCGCCACTGGCAACGGCAATCTCGCCAATGATCGCGGTGACCCGCTGCACGCTGGCCACCACTTCTTCCATTGTGCTGCCGGCCTGCCCCACCAGCTTGCTGCCGGTTTCGACCTTGTCGACCGAGTCGCCGATCAGGGTCTTGATTTCCTTGGCCGCCGCCGCCGAACGCTGTGCCAGGTTGCGCACTTCCGAGGCTACCACGGCGAAACCGCGCCCCTGCTCGCCCGCCCGCGCCGCTTCCACGGCGGCATTCAAGGCCAGAATATTGGTCTGGAAAGCAATGCCATCAATCACGCCAATAATGTCCACGATTTTTTTGGACGATTCGTTGATCGAGCCCATGGTGTGGATGACTTGCGCCACCGCATCGCCGCCGCGCACCGCCACCACCGAGGCGTCGCTGGCCAGCTTGCTCGCCTGGCTGGCGTTTTCGCCATTCTGCTTGACCGTCGAGGTCAGCTCTTCCATGGCCGAGGCGGTTTCTTCGAGCGAACTGGCCTGCTCTTCGGTCCGCGCCGACAAATCCTGGTTGCCATCCGCGATTTCGCTCGAGGCGGACGCAATCGCATCGGTCCCGGCGCGCACCTTGCCGACGATCTCGGCCAGGCTGTCGTGCATATCCTTGAGCGATTTGAGCAGCATGCCGATTTCATCGTTGCCGCGCGCCACAATCGAGGTCGACAGATCGCCGCTGGCCACCGTGCGCGCAATGTTGACCGCTTCGTTGAGCGGCCCGGTGATGCTGCGCACCAGCCAGACCATGATCACTGCCCCGACCGCCACCGTGACCAGTACGATCACCAGCAGTTCGATGGTCGCACGCCGTTCGCCGGCGGCCTGCTCCTTGGCCATGGCCACCGTCAGCGCGCGCGATTCGGTGCCGATGAAGGCGACAATGGCATCGATTTTCTGGGTCGGCTCGCGATCCATGCCCTTGACCAGGTTATCGACGGTTTTGTAGCTCTCCGGATCGGCACCATCGAATTTTTGCAGCGCGCCCAGGTAGTTCTTGCTCAGATCCTCGGTGGCCTTGATGGCCTCGTCGACCAGGGGCGTGCGCATCCCCAGTTCGCCGAGCACGGCATTGACCTTGACCAGGTCGGCGCGCACGGTCTCGCCACTCTTGCGAAATGAGGCCGTATACTTTTCCAGCTGGGCCGCGTCCGAGCCGCGCAGCAGGATATTCTTCCATTCCTGCACCTGGATCTTGAATTCGACCTGGGCAGTGCGCGCCATGTCGACCGCGTCGGTCAGTTTCGCGGCGCGCTGCAGCGCCAGCGCACTGGTGGCGTTGGCACTGGACAAGGCCGACCAGGCGCCCAGGGCAACCAGCAGCAAGGCGGCAAAAAAGAAGACGCCGAGCGCACCGAGGCGCACGGCAATTCGGAGGTTGGCGAGTTTCATGGTCTCTCTCGGGATGGTTGCGTTGCGCCTGTAAAGACGATTGCTCTGCAAGCTCATCATGCACTCGTGAAAGACAAAAAGAAATACGTTTCCGTTAACTGAGAACAAGTATTTCAGGCAGTTGCACACAGTTCCATCGTGTATAGCCGGGTGCCGGTATCTTCCGGTGTAAGGTGGACAATCTTTTCAAAACGCAGGCCCAGTTTTTCGAGCAGCGCGCTCGATGCGGTGTTGTGTGGCGAGGTAATTGCCAGCAGGCGCGCCATCCCGAGCGTGTGGCGCGCATAGGCGAGCACGCCCTCGGCCGCTTCCAGCGCATAACCCTGGCCGCGCCAGGCCGGCAGGAAGGCGTAGCCGATATCGACCTCGGGCAGCGTGTCGCGCTTGATCAGGCCGCACATGCCGATCGCCACCCCGCTATCCTTGAGCGCCACCAGCCAGATCGCATGCCCGAGCGTTTCCTGCATCTTCACCGGACCGTTTTCGATGTGCAGGCGCGCCGCCTCCAGCGTGCGGATGCCGCGGTCGCCGATGTTGGCGATGAAGCCGGGATCGTTGACCACCTCCAGGTAGAACGGCGCATCGGCCGCTTCCACGGTGCGCAGCGCCAGGCGCGCGGTATCGAGGATCTTCATCGCAGCAGCGGCGCCGGCCAGCCGGCCGGATCGCTGAGCAGCTGGTACATCACGTAGGCGTCCACATAGCCCAGGCGCGCATGGCGGAACGATTTGGGCAGGGTGCCGATGATCGCGAAGCCAAGCTTTTTCCACAGCGCGACGGCGGCCAGGTTACTGCTGATGACGTAGTTGAACTGCATCGCCAGATAGCCCTGGCGGCGCGCTTCTTCCAGGCTGTGCCGGCCGAGCAGGGTGCCCACGCCGGCGCCCTGCTCGGCCGGGCTGACCATGTACGAAGCATTGGCCACGTGCGCGCCCAGGTCCATCTGGTTCGGCACCAGCTTGTACATGCCCAGCACGCGCTCGTCCCCGGCAACGGCGACGAAGCTGGTCGAGCGCGGGTTGAACCAGTAGTCGGCGCAGGCCGCCCTGGAAGTGCCCGGCGCGAAAGGATAGGATTCGCCGGCGCCGATGACGGCGTCGAAAATCGTCCACATCGCCTCGCTGTCGGTAGCGGCGGCTGGACGGATCTGGATCTGGGTCTGGATCTGATTGCGGCTCACGCGGCCTCCCGTTGAACGTCGCACCTGGTTCATGTTTCGACAAGATTTGCGTTGACGAGTGTAGCACCGATGCCGCCCTGCCCGTCAAGCCGCCACCCTAGCGCCGGAGTCGGAAATCGATGGTGGCCGCGCGATCCGGCAGGTTCAGGGTGGCGCGCGCGCGCGGCGCTTCGCTCACCACCACGCCGCGCCGGATCACCATGCGGCGCGCCGCGCGCAGGCGGATCGCTTCGACCGTGCTGGCAGCGTCGAGCAGCACCAGGTCGGCGTGGCAGCCCGGCGCGATGCCGTAGCCTTCCAGCCCGAGGATGCGGGCCGGGACCTGCGTCACTGCCAGGAAGCACTGGTGCATCGCGTCCTGTCCCGTCATCTGCGCCACGTGCAGGCCCATATGCGCCACTTCCAGCATGTCGCCCGACCCGAGGCTGTACCAGGGGTCCATCGCGCAATCGTGGCCGAAGGCGACGTCCACCCCGGCCGCGATCAGTTCCGGCACGCGCGTCATGCCGCGCCGCTTGGGGTAGGTGTCATGGCGGCCCTGCAAAGTGATGTTAATGAGCGGGTTGGCGATCGCCGCCACACCCGCCTCGCGGATCAGCGGCAGCAGCTTGCTGACATAGTAGTTGTCCATCGAGTGCATCGAGGTCAGGTGCGAGCCGGCCACCCTGCCCTGCATCCCGAGGCGCTCGGTCTCGAGGGCCAGCGTTTCGATATGGCGCGACATGGGGTCGTCCGATTCGTCGCAGTGCATGTCCACCCGCAGTCCCTGCCCGGCCGCGTATTCGCACAGCAGGCGCACCGAGGCCGCGCCTTCGCTCATGGTGCGCTCGAAGTGGGGAATCCCGCCCACCACGTCCACCCCCAGCTTGACGGCGCGCTTGAGGTTTTCAAAGGCGCTGGCGCTGCGCAAAATCCCGTCCTGCGGAAACGCGACCAGTTGCAGGTCGAGATAGGGCGCCACGCGGCGCCGCACTTCCAGCAGCGCTTCGACCGCCAGCAGGCGGTCGTCGCAAATGTCGACGTGCGAGCGGATCGCCAGCAGCCCGCGCGCGACCGCCCAGTCGCAATACTGCATGGCGCGTTCGACCAATGCATCCTGGGTAAGGCCGGGTTTCAGTTCGCCCCACAGCGCGATCCCTTCGAGCAGGGTGCCGGAGCGGTTCAGCCGCGGCAGGCCGTAACTGAGCGTGGCGTCCATATGGAAGTGGGCGTCGACGAAGGGCGGCGTGACCAGGTCGCCCTCGGCGTCGATCTCGTGCGCACCCCGCACGGCCAGGCGCGGGCCGACGGCGGCGATGCGTCCGCCCTCGATGGCAATATCGATCTGAAGGCGCCCGTCGGGCAGGCTGGCGTTGCGGATAACGAGATCCATCGAAAGGCTCCTTGGGAACGGCTGTATCGCCCTGGCGCGGGCCGTTTCCGATTGTAGCGAGTTTGGCGGCACTTGGGTCGCGCGGACACGCAGTGCCATGCCGCTGTCATGCCAAATACATAAATGCTGCGATGCAAGAAATTTTCCTGAGCACGGTTGAAAAACTGCTTTTCAAGGCAGGCATTCATGGATAGACTTAGCAATATTGCAGCGCGTCATAAAACACTTCCAAGGAACCCCGATGAGTAACCTTCCAGAACAGTTTTCCGCAGCACGCAAGGCCCAGCTCGAAGCCCAGTTCGACGCTTTCCGCCATTTTTCCGGCAAGGCGGTCGAAAATACCGAGAAGCTCATTGCCCTGAACCTGAGCACCACCCGCGCCAGCGTTGAAAAGTCCACCGCCGCCTTCCAGCAGCTGCTGGCCGCCAAGGACCCGCGCGACCTGCTGGCGCTGACCGCGCACAGCCGCGAGAGCGTCAAGTCCTTCCTCGACTACAGCCGCGCCCTGTTCGGCATCGCCGGCAGCGTGGGCACCGCCGCCGCCAAGGTATCGACCCTGTCCGCGCCGGGCCTGGCGCGCCCGCCCGCCAACGATGAAGCGCACGGCGACGAACCCGAATACGACGAGCAAGCCGCCGACGACGAGATCGAAGCGGCCGCCAGCGATGCCCCGGCCGAGCCGGACACGGACGATGAGCCGATCATCATCAGCATGAACCCGATCGGCGAATCGGACCCCGATCCGCTGCCGCTGGCCGAAGCCACGCCGATCGCGCGCGCGGTGGCCAGCTTCGCCGCCGGCGCCTCGCAGGATGCGCCGTCCGCCGCGCCCCTGGCGGCCGATGACGCGATCTAGATCGACGTCTCCGGCATCCGGCCGGTCGACGCCACGCCGCCGCCGGCCCCGCATGCGGGCAGGCCGGGCATCGGCAAACAGGCCGATGCGTCGGCCTCGAAAGGCGCGCGCAAGAAGTAAAGAACAGCTGGCCTCTGCGCCAAGTTGCCAAAAGTAGTAAATTAACGGGCTTCGGCCCGTTTTTTCATCTGGGCGCAACTTCCAAGGAACGTAATGAGTTTATCGAAGCTCGTCGGCAGCTTTGTGCGCCGCCATTGGCGCTCCTATATATCTTCGGCCTTCATGCTGGCCGGCGTGGCCGCGCTCACGGTCTGGATTCCGCGCAAAATCGGCACCCTGATCGACGGCCTGGCCGCGCACAGCCTCGGTGCGGGCGACCTGCTGCGCGGCCTGCTGCAACTGCTCGCCATGGGCGTGGCCATCTACCTGCTGCGGGTCGGCTGGCGCCTGCGCCTGTTTGCCGCCGCCTACCAGCTCGGGGTCGAACTGCGCACGCGCTTTTACGCGCGCCTGTCGGCCCAGGGGCCGGCGTTCTACCAGAAGCAGCGCACCGGCGACCTGATGGCGCTGGCCACCAACGACATCGACGCCATCGAAATGGCGGCCGGCGAAGCCATGCTGGCCGGTTTCGACGGCACCCTGACCCTGATCATGGTGCTGGGGATCATGACGCTCGGCGTCGACTGGCGCCTGGCCTGCATCGCCCTGCTGCCCTTCCCCTTCATGGCGTTCGCGTTCTGGCGCATCTCCACCCATATCCACGTGGCGGCCACCGATTCGCTCAAGCGCTTCTCCAGCCTGAACGACCATGTGCAGGAAGCCCTGTCGGGCGTGCGCACCCTGCGCGCGCTGGGGCTGGAGCAGCGCAGCGCGGCCCAGTTCGGCGAACTGGCCGCGCACGCGGCCGACGCCAGCCTGCGCGCCCAGAAATGGGAAGCGGCCTACGAGCCGGCCGTCGGCCTGACCCTCACCGCCGCCAGCGTGCTCACGCTCGGCCTGGGCGGCTATCTGGTGTGGCATAACGAACTGACCATCGGCGCGCTGACCAGCTTCACCATGTACCTGGGCCAGTTGATCTGGCCAATGTTCGCGGCCGGCTGGGTGCTCTCGCTGATCGAACGCGGACGCGCGGCACTGGCGCGCGTGCAGCCCCTGCTCGACACGCCCCTGAGCGTGGACGACCATGGCAAGGTGGACGAGCTGGCCCCGGGCGCGCTGGTGCTGGACCATGTCGGCTACACCTACACCGGGCAAACCGTGCCGGCGCTGGCGGACGTGTCGTGCAGCGTCGCGCCCGGCCAAACCCTGGGCCTGGTGGGACCGACCGGTTCCGGCAAATCGACGCTGCTGCGGGTGCTGCTGCGCCAGGCCACGCCGCAGACTGGTGAGGCCAGCTGGGGCGGCCGGCCGCTGGCGGACTATACGCTGGCGACCTTGCGCTCCGCGATCAGCTGGGTGCCGCAGGAATCGTTCCTGTTCTCGGCCACCATCGCCGAGAACATCGCGCTGGCGCGCCCGGACGCCACGCGCGCGCAGATCGAGCACGCGGCCCACATGGCCGCCATCCACGAAGACATCCTGCGCTTCCCGCAGGGTTACGACACGCCGGTGGGCGAACGCGGCATCACCCTGTCGGGCGGACAGCGCCAGCGCGTGGCGATTGCCCGTTCGCTGCTGGCCGACAGCACCCTGCTGCTGCTCGACGACGCCCTGTCGGCGGTCGATACCGGCACCGAAACGCGCATCCTCGAACACCTAGAACAACTGCGGCGCGCGCGCCCCGAACGCAGCGTGATCATCGCCAGCCACCGCCTGTCGGCCGTGGTCAACGCCGACTTCATCGTGGTGCTGCGCGACGGCCGCATCCTTGAATCGGGCACCCACGAGGCCCTGCTCGAACGCGACGGCTGGTACGCCAGCCAGTGGCGCTATCAACAACTGGAGGCCAGCCTCGATGCACTCTGATACCACACCCAAGGCGATGCGCGCGCAGGCCGCGCAAGCCATCGGCCTGTTGCGCCGCGCCGCCCATCCCGACCGCCGGCACTTGGCTATTGCCACCGTCTGGCTCATTCTCGCCGCCGCCCTCGAAGTGATCGGCCCGATCCTCGGCAAGGCCCTGATCGACGAGCACCTGCTGCCGCGCCACCTGGATTTTCCGCGCATGGCCATGCTGCTCGGCGCCATGCTGGTGAGCGGCTGGATCGCCAGCTGGCTGCGCTACCTGCAGCTGGTGCGCCTGTCGGGACTGGCCATGCGCTCGGTGCAGCGCCTGCGCGAATGGGTGTTCGGCCATGTGCTGCGCCTGCCGATGGCTTTTTTCGACCGCGCCATCACCGGCCAGCTGATCAGCCGCGTGACCAACGACACCGAAGCCGTCAAAACCTTGTACATCCAGGTGCTGTTCGTAATCCTCGACAGCAGCATCGTGCTGGTCGGGACCATGATCGCCATGGCCTGGCTGGACTGGCGCCTGATGCTGATCGTGCTGGCCCTGGTGCCGGCGGTGGTGGCCATCGTGTTCGTCTACCAGCGCCTGTCGGCACCGGCGGTGACGCGCGCGCGCGCCCTGCGCAGCGACATCAACGGCCAGATCGCCGAATCGATCGGCGGCATGAGCGTGCTGCAGGCGAATAACGCGCAGGAGCGTTTCGGCGCGCGCTTCGCCGCCACCAACGAGTCGCACTACAAGGCGCGCCTGGCCGAGCTGCGCGCCAACGCGTTCCTGCTGCGTCCCGCGCTCGACCTGCTCAACGTGATCCTGCTGGCGGTGGTGATCTACAGTTTCGGGCGGCGCGAAATGAACGCGGTCGAAGTCGGCGTGCTGTACGCCTTCATCAGCTACATCGCGCGCGTGGTCGAACCGATGATCCAGATCACGATGCAGTTCAGCGGCCTGCAGCAGGCCGTGGTGGCGACCGCGCGCGTGTCGGCCCTGCTCGACGAAGCGGGCGCGCCGGAGCACGCGGCCGGGCGCGCGCAGCCCACCGACCCGGCGGCGCCGGATGCGCCGGCGGTGCGCATCCGCGACCTGACGTTCGGCTATGCGCCGGGCCAGGATGTGCTGCACGAATTGAGCCTGGACGTGCCGCAGGGCGCCTTTTTCGGCATCGTCGGCCACACCGGCAGCGGCAAATCGACCCTCTTGTCGCTGCTGCTGCGCTACTACCCTTCACGCCCGGGCTGCATCGAGATCAACGGCCAGCCGCTGGCGGCGATCGACAACGAGCGTTTCCGCGCCGAAGTGGGGCTGGTGCCGCAAGACCCGTTCCTGCTGGCGGCGTCGGCGCGCGAAAACATCGACATGGGGCGCGGCCTGTCGCAGGAAGCCATCGAGACGGCGGCGCGCGCGGCGCACGCGCACGACTTCATCGCCGCGCTGGAAGACGGCTACGACACCTCGCTCGGCGAAGGCGGCTCGCGCCTGTCGGTCGGCCAGAAGCAGCTGATCGCGATTGCGCGCGCGCTGGCCGGCAAGCCGCGCATCCTGCTGCTCGACGAAGCGACCTCGCACATCGACAGCGCCACCGAACAGGTGGTGCAGGAAGCGCTCAACGAGTTGCGCGGACGGGTGACCATCATCGCCATCGCGCACCGCCTCTCGACCATCCGCGAGGCCGACCGCATCGTGGTGCTCAATCATGGCCGCATCTCGGAAGCCGGTTCGCACGACGAGTTGATGCTGGTCGACGGCGGCCTGTATCAGCGCCTGTACCTGCTGCAGCAGCTGGCGGTATGAATACGCTAGCGCTGCGGGCGGCTGGCGTTCCACAGGTAGCCGCCTGCCAGCGCCAGCGCGCCCGCCAGCGCGTACATGCCGGCCGAGTGCAGGTTGGCCGCGCCGTTGAAACCCACCGCATCGAGCATCGGCGCCTTGGTCGCGTTCACCGCCACGTATAGCCCGAACAGGAACAGCGACAGGAACAGGCGCGCGCTGCGGCTGCAGCGGCCGAACAGGCTGGCCAGCGCCGCCAGGCAAGCCACGCCGGTCACCAGCGCCAGCGCGCGCACTGGCTGCGCCAGCGACCAGCGCAGCGCGACCGGTCCCGTGAACATCAGCCCAAGCAGCACGCTGGCCGCGTACTGGCGCAGGTAGCGCCGCGCCACGCCGCCGCCGACCACCCCGGTCATGTCTTCGGTGCCGGCGGCAAAATCGCGCGTGCTCATGTCGCTCACGAGGATGCCCCAGAACGCCACCCCGGCGATCAAGACCGCCGGCAGCGCGGCAGTTGGCGCGAACAGGGCGGCCCCCGCGCACAGCAGCACCACCAGCAGCGCCGATGGGGCGATGATGAACGTGAGGGCGATATCGGCCAGCACCTGGCCGGCCACGCCGGGCAGGCGTGCGGCAAGGCCAAGGAGCGGCGCGGCCAGCGCGGCCAGGGGACGCAGCGCGGCGTTGAGCAGTGCCAGCGGCGAGCGGCGCACGCGCGCGCGGCCGGGCTTGACCCGGTCCGGCGAATAGCGGTGGAACAGCCACCATGCCGGCAGCAGCGGCAGGATGGCGATCAGGCTCGATGCGCCGCGCAACGCCATCATGCGCGCGCTCCACAGCAGCGACGGCAAGGTCACCGGCGTCAAGGCCGGATCGAACTTGCTGGAACCGATGGAAAAATCGGCGCTGCTCACAAAACCCTGAACCGCCGCCACCGCCACCGCCAGTCCGGAAAAATCGAACACCATCAGCACCGGCAATTCGCTGCTCGTACCCTGCGTCATCAGTACCAGCTGCGCCACCCACAGCACGAAGAACAGCAGGTCGCCGCCCTTGCCCATCAGCGGCGCCCAGCTGTCGAACAGGATCGCGCAGCTGGCCGCGAAAAACACCATCGGCAGCAGCAACAGCACATAGGTTTGCAGATAGACCAGCGGCTCGATCGGGCCGTCGCCACGCAGCGCGTGCAGCACCAGCATGGTGAGCATGAAGGCGGCCACCAGCGCGCCCAGATACGCCACGCAGCCCAGCCAGCGCCCCGCCAGGAACATGCCGCTGCCGACCGGCGTGGCGCCGATCACGCCGCCGATCCCGCTGCGCAGGTCTTCGCTCATGCGCCCGCGCACCAGGTAAAAGCCGCCCAGTCCGAACAGCACGGCGCCCAGCGCGGCGCTGCCCAGCGCCAGCGCGGAACTGGTGTAGAGCACCCGCGCCTTGTCAAATACCAGCAGCGCCTCGCCGCCGGCCGGATCGGCGATCATCGCCCAGCTCAGCGCCACCACCGCCAGCAGCGCGACCATGGTGGAGGCGCGCCGCATGCGCAGGCGTACTTCGGCCAGCGCCAGCGTCGTCAGTACGTGCCCGCTCATGCGGCCTGCCTGAGCGCATGGCGCTGCGCCATCAGCGCTTCTTCCAGGGTCGGTTCGGCCACGCGCGCCCCATCGCAGGGCGACGCGCCGTGGACCATGCGCAGCGCCACATGGTCGCCCTCGCGCTGCGCATGCAGCACGTTGACCCGGTTGCGCAGCTGCTCGTATTCGGCCGCGCCTACATTGGCCGACCAGATGCGTCCACGCGCCTGGTCGAGGATCACGCGCGGCGTCGCGCAGGAGATCAGTTTGCCGGCGTCCATGGTGGCCAGCTGGCCGGCGATGCTCTCGACGTCGGACACGATGTGGGTCGACATGATGACCAGCTTGTCAAATCCGAGCTCGCCGAGCAGGTTGCGAAAGCGCAGGCGCTCCTCCGGATCGAGGCCGGCGGTGGGCTCGTCGACGATCAGGATGTCGGGGTCGTTGAGCAAGGCCTGGGCGATGCCGAGGCGGCGCCGCATCCCGCCCGAGAACGAGGCCGCCGGCCGCCTGGCCTGCTCGTGCAGGTTGACCAGTTCGAGCAGGGTGCGGATGCGGGCCGGGTCGCGCACGCCCTTGAGGGCGGCGAAATACTGCATGAATTCGAGCGCGGAAAGGTTCGGATAGACCCCGAAATCCTGCGGCAGGTAGCCCAGCCGGCGCCGGATGTCCTGCGGCCGGGCAACGATGTCGGCGCCGTCGAACAGGATCTGGCCGCTGCTCGGGCGCGTGAGGGTGGCGATCATCTGCATCAGGGTCGTCTTGCCGGCGCCATTGTGGCCGATCAGGCCGACCACGCCACGTTCGAGCGTCAGGCTCACGCCGTCCACCGCACGGACATCCTTGCCGAAGGTTTTGACCACGCTGCGCAGCTCGAGCATTTTATATCCTGACATTATTGTTGGGCTTGCAGGAAATATAAGGCATGCGCGCGGCGCCGGGTTGCAAATGCGACAGGCGGCAAAATCGGAGTCCTCAAGCGCCGCGGGGACGTCGTATGGGACCAACACTTCGATGCCAAAGCGGCATCGAAACGCACGTCCCTGCCACAAAAATGTGCATTTAGATGCACAATCTGAGTGCGACTAGGACTTTCCAGACTGCAACAAGAATATAATTGGCTGCAGTTTTCCCGTCCGGAAAGCATCGGTTTTCACATGAAGGAACGTGATGTTGGCAGGTTTATCAGACACCTCGCATGGCCGCAAGGTCCGCGTGCTGCTGGCATCGCTATGGCTGGCGTCGTGCCTTGCGCACGCCCAGCATCCGGTGCTTGACGCGCGCCTGAACGAGATCCGCGAGATGACCCGCTACGTGCCGCCGAAAGCGCTCGTCGCGCTGCTCAAGATCGAGAGCGAGGCGCGCGCGGCCCCCGTGCGCACCAAGGCCGATTTCCTTGTCCAGCTGTGCCTGGTCCGGCGCGACATGAACCAGGTGCCGGAATCGCTGGCCCTGGCCGAGGAGCTGGTCGCTTTCGGACGTGACAAAAAAGACAATGTGGTCATCGCCAAGGCCTTGCTGACCAAGTCCTACGTCGTCTGGCGCATGGACCAGCTGGCCCTGTCGCACCAGCTGGCGTGGGAAGGAGAAAAAATCGCCAACACCACCAGCGACGTGCCGCTGCGCGTGCATGCGGCCATCAGCTCGGGCCAGGCGTACTCGGAAGACGGCAATTTTCCGGCCGCGGTGGGCAAGATGCAGACCGCGCTGACCCTGGCGCGGGCCCACGGCGAGCCGATTCCCAAAGTCCAGGCGCTCAATGCGCTGGCCTTCCTGTACGGCCAATTGAATGAACACGACAAGGGCTTCGAGGCGCTCGAAGAAGCAATCGTGCTGGCCGAGCAGACCAATTCGCCGGGCCGTCTGGCGAGCCTGAAGGATACCGAATACGGCCTGTCCGTCGAAACCAACCAGCCGCAGCGCGGCCTGCGCGCCCTGCTCGCCGGGCTCGCTTACGAGCGCCAGATCGGCGCCGAGGCGATGATCGCCGGCTCCCTGGTGAACCTGTCGGACAGCTATCTCAAGCAGCACGATTACGCGCGCACGCTCACCTACGCGAACCAGGCCTTGCAGGCAGCACGCAAACTGAACGACGACAGCACCGAAGCGACCGCGCACCTGAACCTGGGCCAGGCGTACCTCGGCCTGGGCAGCCTGGTCGAGGGCAAACGCCATTTCGAGCTGGGCCTGGCCTGGTACGAAAAAGTCGGCGACAAGCCGGAACTGCAGGAAGTGCTGATGGAATACGGCGCCGCGCTCGAACGCGCCGGCGACATGACGGGCGCGGTCAAGGCCTACCACCGCGAGCGGGCGCTGTCGAACGAGCTGTTTGAAAAGCGGCGCCAGAAAGCCACGCTGGAGCTGCAGGAAAAGTACGAGACCGAAAAGAAGCAGCGCCAGATCGAACTGTTAAGCCGCGAGAACCAGCTCAAGTCGACCGAAATCGACAACCGCCGCCTGCAGCAGCGCGTGTGGTGGCTGCTGGCGGTGGTGTTTGCGCTGGCCGCGGTGGTGGTCGGCATCCTGTACCGCAAGGTGCGCCACGCGAATGCCCAGCTCAAGGTGAAGAACCTGGAACTGAAGCAGCAAAGTTCGCGCGATCCGCTGACCGGCTTGTACAACCGGCGCCACTTCCAGGAATTCATGCGCAGCCACCTGCAGGTGGAAAAGCGCGGCGCCGGCACCTCGGGCGAAGAAATCGTGGGCGCCCTGTTCCTGCTCGACGTCGACCACTTCAAGCACGTCAACGACAGCCATGGCCACGCCGCCGGCGACGCCGTGCTCAAGATGATCGCCGAAAGCCTGCGCGAGATCCTGCGCGAGACCGACATGATCGTGCGCTGGGGCGGCGAGGAATTCCTCGCCTTCCTGCCAGCCATTCCGCGCAGCGGCGTCGAGGAAATCGCGCGCCGCCTGCTGACCGGCATCTCGACCCAGGCTATCGACTACCAGAACAAGAAGCTGTCGGTGAACGTCTCGATCGGCTTCGCCCCCTTCCCGCTGGTGCCGGGCACGAATGCGCTGCCGTGGGAGCGCGCCGTCAACCTGGTCGACATGGCGCTGTACCTGGCCAAGGCGCACGGGCGCAACCGCGCCTACGGCGTGCGCGGCTTCGCCAACTTCGACAAGACCTCGATGGAAGACATCGAGCAGGACCTGGAACGCGCCTGGGGCGCCGGCTACGTCGACATGTCGATCGTGCTGGGCACCTGGCCGGAAACCAAGAACGCGCCCGCGCCGCCCAAGCTGACCATCGTCTGACATGCCCCACACGCTTCCCTGTTTTTCCCGGCTTGGCCTTGGCAAGGACGCCGATGTGCGCGCGGTGCGGCGCGCCTACGCGCGCGAACTCAAACAGATCGACCAGGAACGCGACGCCGCCGGTTTCCAGTACCTGCGCGAGGCCTATGAAATGGCGCTGGCGTGGGCCGCGCAGGCGGCCGAGCGGATCATGCCGCCGCCCGCCAGTACTGGCGCCAGGGCCTGGCAGCCGCTGTTGCCGGACCTCGAACGCGGCGACCCGCAGCACCTGTGCGACCTGGCCATTGCGCAGTTTGGGGCGGCGCTGCCGCAACTGACGCAAACGCACCTGGCCGGCGACGACGCCTCATGGCGGCGCGAACTGCAGCGCATCCTCGACGACGAGGCCATGGTCAATGTCTGCGCGCGCACCCTGTTCGAGGAAGTCATGGCGCACCTGCTGGCCGCGGGCTGGAAGCCGGGCCACGAAACGCTGCTGCCGGTGGCGGCCAGCCTGTTCGACTGGACCGGCGACAGGGGCCGGCTGCTGCGCTTCGGCGCGGCCGGCGCGCTGGTCGACAGCGCCATCGCCGAACTGGCGCTGTTCAACGCCCAGGGCCAGCAGGAACTGGCAAGGCGGCGCCGCGTGCTGGCACGCTTGCGCGAGCCGGCGCGGCCCGGCATCGATCAACTGATGCAGGACATGCCGTGGCTGGACCAGATGCAAGAGCGCTTCCCGAACATGGTGGCGCTGGTCGTGAGCCTGGACACGGTCGACGACTGGCGCGCCATGGCCGTGCGCACGCCGCTGCGGCAGGCGCGCGGCCACGGCTAGGGTCTCTCTGGCGGAACTGATTGCGAGAGTGTAGGTCATATGCCGATGAGGCGGCGGTATCTAACCGAGAGAAGCAATGGCGGCTTCAGAGCCGCACTACGGGGCTACCGAAAATGCGTAAGTGATCGATTGGCTTAGCACTCAAGCGCCGAAACGAAAAAAACGGCCAACGGCCGTTTTCGCTTTCATGACGATCATCAGGCCGCTGCCAGCGGCACCTCGATAGGGTCTTTATGTTCCGCGCTCACGCGCCGTACTATCTTGCCATTGCTCGTCGGCACACGCTTAACCGTGACAAAGACCCCAGGCTTCAAATCCATGCGCTGTTTTACCGCACTTGCGCGCAGACTCGCGTTCACAAGCTCGGCAAGACCCAACTCTTCCTCCAGCAGGCCTCTGTTGCCAATATTAAAATTAAACTTTGGTTTCATGATCGCTCCAGTCCATACCCACTTCGGAACTTCATCAAGAAATACCGGGACGATAGGGCGCAAGACCAGTTGCCGTGCGAGCGCTTTGTCCGATCGCAGGTCCAAAGTACTCTGATGTTTCTTTTTCGATTGCATGGTCAACAGGACCCCACTGGCCTGTTCGGGCAAGCCTATTTCCTGCGTCTTGCCGCCCGCATCGCGCCACAGTCCGATCGATCGAATTGGACGCGATTAATGCCAGTTGGAGCGGTCCACCATGCCGGCACAGGTCAAGGTCAGTACGGCCGAACCCGGGTCGTCGGCTAGAACCGTCGCGTATTGGCCAGGCCAACGCACCGCCAGTTGGGGACCGTCCATCGGCAGCGCCACCACCAGGTTGGGCCCGACGGCCCTGACAGCGGACATCGCGGGGGCGGAACGGGCGAGGTCTTCGCAGATGAGAGTGACGAAGGACATTTCCTTGCGCAATCCAAAAAATGGCAAGGTACGCTTGCTGGCATCGATGTCCTCCCACCACTTGTCATTGTCGTGCCTGTGGTCAAAGTCCAGGGCGTAACTATCAGCTTGGGTGCGATTGAGGCGCCACCGGTGGTGCTTGTTCTGCACAAACGGAGCGGCGTCTTCCTGCTCATGATCGATAACGAAGGTACACGCCTGGTTGTACGTTTTTCCGTCCTCCTCGTGTATGAGCCCCACAATCACAAACTCAATTCCCGAGTCCCACAATTGCCGCACCAGCTCTTGGGCCACCGCGCGGCTCAGCGCACATTCCGGCAACACGATACCGTGCGGCTTTTTGCCGGTCTGCTTTTCCGCGTGTTCAATGAGCGGCCGCACGAATTGCCTGGCAAGCCGCTCCCCTGTCAACGGGCCGGACTGCGTACTCAACCAGTGCTGGTCCAGGCCGAAGTAGGCAGGCCAATAGTGTATGCCGCTCAACTGGGCGCGCGCGGAATTTAAGACGAAACTCTGGCTCGGTACGTGGAAAGGAAAGGCGATCAGCAGGAGACGGATATCGTATGGATCGGAGGGCTCGGTCTGGCCCTCCTCCAGATGGCGTCCGGCAGCCCAATTCCAGGATGTGCGGACCACATGTGACGGCGGCAGTAGGGCCAGATAATGGCTCAGCGACCGGATGGTGCAACCGACGGATGCCGTAATGGATTTCGGCAACACGACCGCGGACTCGGGCGACACCTTGCTGCATAAGGAAAACGGCAAGTGAATGTGTACTTCAGCCCACCCCCCGATACGCATCAAGACAAAATGCGAAAAGCGGGTCGACAGTGGTTTGCCAACGTCGTCGCCCCAGCCCATCCCTCTGCACGCCTCATCGGCAATAGCAAACAATTTCAACAGGCAGCTGGCCGCAGCGGGATCGGATTCGACGTGCGCCAGCGATGTTTTTCCATGGACTTGCACCAACTCATCCCATAAGCCCGTTACCTGGACCGGCGGTACCAATGGATCCTCGCTCCATGCGTTCACGAGGGTTGACAGCGCGTCCAGTGCGGTGCGCGCGAACTTTGGCGTCATCGAACGTGCCCCTGTTTGCAAGGACATCGCCGCGGTCGGGACTGGCAAGTGTATAGCAACCAGACTCTTCTATGATCCGCCCGACGACGGCAAAAAGATCGGGTGGCCAGGTCGGGCACGTCAATCCTATATGGGGGACCAAGGGAGCTGCTCCGCCCGACCTCAACGAGAAAAAAGCATCGCTACCATCAGGTAGCATGTTCTCGATAAGTTCAAGGATTGTCATCAGTTCCTCATTGATCGGCGATTCAATTAGCCAGTCCACTAGCCTAGTCTACGCGGGCAGAGAATTACGCGCTTGGCACCGCGTTTGAACGGGCCACGCCGGATGAACGCCAACGCCGTGTTCTCGCGCGCCTCCTTGTCCAGGATTGCGAACAGGACTTCTTTCGTGCAAGCCTGACCGGTGCATGTAAAACCGCCGCCCGCGCGTAAAAAAGGCGTGAGCGCTAGCCGCCGGCACGATTCACGCCAGGCTTACTTGCGCGCCGCTTCCTGGATTTTTTCGCCCGCTTGTTCCACCTTCTTGCCGACATTCTTGGTCGCCTGGTCCAGCCCCTTGCTGGCATCCTGGGTCGCCTCGTTGATCTTGTCGCCGGTGGCCTTGGCCGCGTCGGTGATCTTCTTGCCCGCCTCTTCGGCCTTGTCGACGTTGGCCTTGAGATTGTCGCCGACCGTGTCGCCGGCCTGGTCGAGTTTGGCGCCGGCCTTCTGCGCCGGTCCCATGCCCTGCTCGTCCTTGTGGCAGCCCCCCAGCGCGGCCAGCGCGGCGGCCAGCGCGGCGCAGCCGATGAGCGATGTGATTTTCATGATTTCTCCTACGGTTGTTGTTGCTCAATAGCATACACCCGTGCCCGACATTCCGGTTGACAGTTCGGCACTAAGTGCACACAATCGCACGACCGTTCGATTTTTTGGAAAGCGCTCGCCATGACCTTGTCCACGACCCCGCCTGCCGCCGTGCCTACCGCCGTGCCTACCGCCGTGCCTACCGCCGTGCCTACCGCCAGCGCGCACCGCATTTGTCCGTTTTGCGAAGCCTGCTGCGGCCTTGAACTCGATCTCGAAGAGAACAAGGTGGTGCGCATCCGCGGCGACGCCAACGACGTTTTCTCGCACGGTTTCCTGTGTCCCAAGGCGATCGGCCTGAAAGACCTGCACGACGATCCGGACCGCCTGCGTACCCCGCTCATCAAGCGCAACGGCGTGTTCGAGCCGGCCACCTGGGACGAAGCCTACGCCGAGATCGACAAGCGCCTGCCGCCCGTTATCGCCGCCGGCGGCGCCAATGCCGTGGCCACGGTGCTGGGCAACCCGGTCGCCCATAAAATGAGCCTGATGCTGTACTTCCCGCGCCTGGCCAAGGCGCTCGGCACGCGCAATATGTACTCCGCGTCGAGCGTCGACCAGATTCCCAAGATGCTCTCCGTCGGGCTGATGTTCGGCAACTGGATGTCGGTACCGGTGCCCGACATCGAACGCTGCGACTTTCTGCTGATATTGGGCGCCAATCCGATGGTCTCGAACGGCAGCATGTGGACCGTGCCGGACTTTCGCGGCAAGGCCAAGGCGCTGCGCGCACGCGGCGGCCAGCTGGTCGTGATCGATCCGCGCCGCACCGAAACGGCCGACGTGGCCGACGCCCATCACTTCATCCGCCCCGGGGCCGACGTCTTCTTCCTGCTCGGGATCGCGCACGCGCTGTTCGACGAAAACCTGGTGCGCCTCGGGCGCCTCGCCGCACACACGGTGGGCCTGGAACAGGTGCAAGCCGCGGTGCGCGACTACGCGCCCGAACTGGCGGCGGCGCGCTGCGGCATCGATGCGGCCACCATGCGCCAGCTCGCGCGCAGCCTGGCCAATACGCCGCGCGCGGCCATCTACGGGCGCATCGGCACCTGCACCCAGCAGTTCGGCACCCTGTGTTCGTGGCTGATCGATGTCATCAACGTGCTGACCGGGCACCTCGATGAAGAAGGCGGCGTCATGTTCCCGAAAGCGGCCGCGTTTGCCGCCAATACGCGCGGCGCCCCGGGCGCCGGGCGCGGCGTGATCACTGGACGTTATCGTTCGCGCGTCTCGGGCGCGGCCGAAGTGTCCGGCGAGCTGCCGGTGACCTGCCTGGCCGAGGAAATCGACACCCCCGGCCCCGGGCAAATCCGCGCCCTGATCGCCATCGCCGCCAATCCGGTGCTGTCGGCGCCGAACGGGGCGCGCCTGTCGAGAGCCCTCGACCAGCTCGATTTCATGGTCAGCCTCGATATCTACCTCAACGAAACCTCGCGCCACGCCGACGTGATCTTGCCGGGCCTCTCTCCGCTGGAAGACGCGCACTACGACGTCACCTTCACCCAGTTCTCGCACCGCAACCACGCCCGTTTCAGCGCCCCCGTGCTGGCGCGCGCCGGCGACCAGCCGGACGAGTGGCAAAGTGTGATGCGCATCGCCGCCATCGCCAAAGGACTGGGCGCGCAGGCCGACATCGACGCGCTAGATGACGACATGCTGCAGGAAGAGCTGGAGCGCGCTGCCGGCGCGGCCGCCCCCGCGCTGATGGCGGCCTTGGGAGGCCAGCGCGGCGCGGAACGCAAGCTCGATCTGGCGCTGCGCAGCGGCCCTTACGGCGACCAGTTCGGCAAAAACCCGGACGGGCTGACCCTGGCGCGCCTGAAGGCGGCGCCCTCGGGCATCGATCTCGGGCCGATGGGCAGCCGCATTCCCGAAGCGCTGCGCACGCTCTCGGGCAAGATCGAACTGGCGCCGCAGGTGCTGCTGGACGACCTGGCGCGCGCCGCGGCCGACCTGCGCTCGCCCGCGCCCGACCTGGTCATCGTGGGCCGGCGCCAGCTACGCTCGAACAACAGCTGGATGCACAACCTGCCGGTGCTGGCCAAGGGGGCATATCGCTGCACTGCGCTGGTCCATCCCATCGATGCGGCGCGGCTTGGCCTGGTCGATGGCGCCATGGCGCAGATCCGCAACGGCGAGCGCATGATCGAGGTGCAGGTGGAGATATCAGGACAGATGATGCCCGGCGTGGTCAGCCTGCCGCATGGCTGGGGCCACAACCTGGAAGGCACGCAGATGCGGGTGGCGGCCGAGCGCCCGGGCGTAAACCTGAACGCCCTGCTGGACGAAAATCTGCGCGATCCCCTGTCGGGCAACGCGGTGCTGTCGGGGATTGCGATCCAGATGCAGCCGGTGGCCTGAAGCGGCCTGCGCTCAGCGCAGTTCGACCGCGTATTGAACCGGGGCCTGCTCGACGAAGCGCGCGGCCTGGCTGTCGCGTTTGACGCGCACCGGCGCGTCGGCGCTGCGCGTGCGGCTTTGAGTGCGCGTGAGCGTCATCCAGCGTTCCAGGCCGGCCGCCACTTCATCGTTCTGGCGCGCGGCATCGATGCTCCAGTGCCCGGCGCGGAACTCGGCATAGCACTTTTCCCACGCGCGCACCTGATCGTCCACCCGGCGCGCGGCCTGGCTCGATACTGATTTATCGGGAAACTCGGGCGACACGCAGTCGAAACTGGCAGCTTGCGCCGAGGCTGCGCCGCAGGCCAGCGCCAGCGACGGGAGAATTCTGCTGAGAGCCATCGACGTCTCCAATGATCGGGAAAGTATCGATCCTAGACCAAGTAGCAACATTCTCGCAAGCACTTTGACAATCTTTACAAAAAAGATACATGTCAGATGAGTTGCGCTGGACTTGACATGATTGTATTTACGTGCAGCGCCCATTGGCCCAGTAACGTCCCGCCGCCACGCAGTTCTCCATCTCCCTGAGCAGGCGGTTGGCGTATTTCTTGAACGCGGCGCACTCGCGGCTGCCGCCCTCCACCATGGCGATGCAGGTTTCCAGCTTGGCGGCGGCGGCCCGGTAATCGCCCTGCGCGATCTGGCGCTCTGCTTCGGCGATCAGGTTGCGCGCCGACTGATCCAGCGGGCGCTCCACGGGCCGCGGCGCGGGCCTGGACGACGCCGCCGCCGGCTCGGTCCTTGGGGCGGCCTTGGGCTTGACCGCGCGCGGGTGCTTGCGTTCGCAGGCGTCGGCCGCCGCGTTGATCGACGACTGCAAGCGGCGCAGCTGTGCGGCACTGACCTTGTCGGCCCTGAGCGCGACCACTTCGTCCTGCGCTTCCTTGATCTTGCATTTTTCAGCCAGCTCGGTGGCCTCGCTGATGCGCGCCTCGATCCGTTTGGGTTCCGGTTTGGCCGTGAACCAGATCACGGCCAGCAGAGCCAGCGCCATCAGCCAGTAACGCAGGCGGATCGGCTTGCGCAGCCCGGTACCGGGGGCCGGCGCGGGCCGCGGCGCGGTCTTGCGCGGCGGCGCGGCGGGGGCCGGCCTGGGGGGCGCAGGAGGCGCCACAGGCACCTCCTGCACGAACGACGGGGCGTCGAGCGGCGGCGCGGGCGGTGCCGCCACCGGCGCCGCGGAAGCGGGAGCAGGCGCGCCGGCGGACGCGGGCCGGCGCGCCCCGTCGTGCTGGGGGGCGCCGCAATACGGACAAAAATCGACCCGGCGCGGCATCGGCCGCGCGCAGGCGGCATCGATGCAGCGGTAGATCACTTGGTCTTGCAGGTTCATGGCGTCAGTCTGGATCGGGTATGTCGGTGTCGGGGTCGGGAATGGCATCGTCGAACAAGGCGGCCAGCTCCGGCAGTTCGCCTGCCAGCTTCCACTTGTCGGCCTTGGGATTCCATTGCATGTTCCACGCACGGGTCTCGGGCCCCACTTCGGCGCGGGCGATGCGCAGCCCGATTTCGTCGATCGAGTACGGTCCCTGCTGCGCGCCGTCGATGAACAGTTTATAGCGTCCACCGCCCGCGTGCAGGGGCGGCGCAAGCGCGCGCCCGGCCAGCGCCTGCGCCGCCTCGGACTCGCTGGCCAGGTAAGCGGCGCGGATGGCGCGCTTGTCGACCGATTTTTCGACCTCCCAGGTGTAGGCGTCGCTGGCCGAATTGGGCACCGGCTCGCTCCACTGGAGCAGCGATGCGCTGGCGGCATCGATGTCGCGCATGGACAGAGCCGGGTTCATGGCGCTGGCGCGCTTGAACCATTGCTCGTACAGGCGGCGTGCGGTGATGTTCGGCAGCGACGGCGACGGCAGCTGGGCGCCGGTTTCGTCGACGTCGAGCTTCGGCTCATACACGCGCAGCTGGAAGTGGCGCATCAGGGTGGCCAGCATGGTGAGCTGGGCCGGACCCACGCCGGCCAGGCGCTGCTGCACGGCGGCGATCACCTGTTCGCGGTAGTACGGCGGCAAGCCGTTGGAGCGGATCGCGAACTCGTTGCCGATCTGGAGCCACTCGCCCGATCCCGGCTCGACCTCGAACAGGTACTGCCCGCGCGGCTGGAACGACGCTTCGCGGTCGGCCAGGTCGCCCTTGCGGCGGATGACACCGAGCGCGTTGGCCTGCAAGAACCACTCGTAGTCGTCGGCCAGGCGGTTCAATTCATCCATCGATGGCGAAATCGGATGACGGAAGCGCGTCGCGTCGAAATGCAGGTGAGTCGGAATCTTGGGATTTTCGATCTGGTACGAGGTGCGCCAGGTCGGCAGGCCGCGCAGTACCGTCATCGGAAAGCCCGACAGCTCGATGTAGCACACGGCCTTGCCGGTGATCCCCGTGTTGACCACCGAAACCAGGTCGCCGTGGAAGGAGCCGGCCGGCACGGCGGCGCGGATTTCGGCTTCCATCTTGCGCCAGGCGTTGACGTCGCCCACGCCGATGAAGCACTTGAACTGGTCGGCCTTGGGCGTGAACTCGGCGGAAAAGCGCGCATTCATCCACGGCATGGCGCTTTTGAGCCACTCGTTGAAGATGCGCTGGCGCTCTTGCGGCGACATGGCGCCAAGGCGTTCGAGCAGCGGATCGACCGGCTCGGCGTCGCCCGGTTCCTGCACGGTGAGCTGGGTCTGGGCCCGGCGGAACAGCTTGAGCAGCAGGCTGGCGCGCAGCTTTTCATCGCCCAGTTGCGGGAACAGGCGCGCCGAGCCGCCGAATTCGAGCAGCACTTCCTCGCTCCAGGCGTGGATGTCGCCGCTCAAGGCAACCGGATCGGGCAGGATGTCGCTGGCCAGCTTGATGCAGGTGGCGTGTTCGTGGCGCGCGTCGGCGCGCAGCTGGTCGATGCGCTGGTCGACCGCGCCCAGCATGGCCTGCACGCAGCGGCGGCCTTCCTGGAATTCGCCGGCGATGCCGCTCCATACCGGCTGCCCCTGTTCGTCGGTGCTTTGCGGGTCGCCCAGCCAGGCCGACATGGCGCGCATCACTTCGATCGACTGGCCCGCCGCCACCGCCAGCAGGTGAAAGCGCAGATAGTCGGCGATGTCGCGCTTGAGGTGAGCCATCACTTCGCGCGCCTGTACGTCCTTGCCGAACAGGCGGCTGGCCGCCTGCGACAGGTTATTGAGCGATTCCTCGACCTGGCGCGTGCGCAGCGCGTCGCGGATGTCGCGATAGCGCTTGCCGTTGCGTTCGGCGTTGCCCAGGTCGCGCTGCAGCAAGCGCGCCTTGATCTGTTCCAGCAGCGAGAGCACGAATTCCAGGCCGCCCTGCTTGCGGTCGTCCAGCAGCGCATACAACTGGGTGCGCGCACGCCCTTTCAGGCGCGTGGTCAGTTCGGCCGTGTGGCGCTTGATGCGGTCTTCGCTCGTTTCGGCGGTGGCGCCGGCTTCGCGGATGGCGTCGCGCTCCAGGTGCGGCAGGAGCTCGACCATTTTTTCGCGCCACACGCCCAGGTCGTACGAACCCATGATGCGGTCGATTTCCAGCTGCACCTTGCTTTCGACCCGCTCCAGCAGCGAGCGCTGGTCCTTGTCCATCAGCAGCTGGTCGGTCAGCGCGTATTCCTGGAACGGCGTCAGGTCCACCGTGCCCTTTTTGAAGTCGGGGAATTCGTCGAACGGATGCTCGTTCATCGCCATCTGCTCGCGCATGAAGATATCGCGTTCCTGGTCACCCGCGCGGCGCGCCGCCACGCCGTCGCTGCCGATCAGGCCGAAAAACGCCTTGACCATCAGCGCGGCCAGCTCGTAGGCGCGGATATCGTCGCGCAGGCTTTGCTGGGTGTCGAGCACCGCCTGGCCGAAGGCCGAATACACCTTGGAGTACGACAGGCGCATGTCGCCGAAGCGCTGTTCCGGCACGCGCGGATTGAAGGGCCCCAGCTTGTGCTGCTGCTGGTTGACCGCGATCGAGCGCTTGCGGTTGGCAAAATCGGCTGAGGCGAAATCTTCGAACAGGGTGTCGGCCACCATCTGGTAAAGATCCTTGATGTCGCCCGTAGCCTTGCTGGCCAGGTTGGCGGTGTCGATGAAATACACATCGTCGAACGGCGCGCCCTTGCCCACCAGGCTGTCCGGCTCGGCCCAGCGTACCTGCGCGTTCATGTCGCGCATGGTGGTCTCCAGCTCCATCAGGGTCGCGTAGGCATTGGCCTCGGTTCGCTCCTTGTTGGCCTTGGCGAAACCGGACGGCATGAACATCACCAGGTCGACCTGGTTGTCGGACACTTCCTGGCGCGCGATGGCCTTGGAAATCCAGCCAAGGTCGATGGCGCTGCCGGCGCCCGTGCCGCCCGCGCAGGAAGCGATGACGACGATGCGGAACTTGGAAGTGTCGACCTGCAGGCCGAGGCGCTGGTAGGTTTCCTTGCGCTCGTTGCCGGCATTGCTGCTCAAGAAATTCAGTGCGCCTTTAATCCGCCCGCGCAGCTTGGGATATTTGTCGAACAGGTACAAGCGCGCCAGCGCGCGGATCTGGCCCGCGCCCTTGGACGGATCGATCCCGAGCGAGCGCAGTTTCTTGGGGCGCAGCGGCATCCAGCTTTCGATCAGCGGAAAACGCGCAAGGCTGTCGTCCGATTCGTGATACTGGGGCAGGTCGAGCGGCTCGACCAGGCGCTCGTCGTCGGCCAGCTTGACCAGCTCATACCACGGGTCGGTGCGCTGCGACTTGCCCTCGTCGATGATGGCGTTGTTATCGAGGTCGAAGTGCAAAAAGCGCGCGACCGGAAACTGCGCGATCGATTCCACCCGGGTCGGATTGTGGCGGTTCCATACCTCCGACAGGATGCGGCGGCGAATCCGCAGCATCACTTCCATGCCGGTGCCGCCGGCACCGATGAACAGCGTGGGCCGCAGGTCGACCTTCAGTTCCGCCTTGAGTTCAGCTTTACCACCGCCACTGCCGGTGTTGGAAAATTCTGCCATGTCAAATCTCTTTCGGTTGTTAAGTCAGCGCCGGCCCACGAACAGGGCGGCGATGATGGCGATCAGGCCAATCAGCACCAAGGTCGCGGTAATGGCCATGGTCAGGAATTTGCCGGGGTTGATGACCGCCAGCACCCCCGCCGCGCTCACCAGCGACAGACCGACGAACATCAGCCATCCGGCGCTGCCGGCCGACGACGGCGCCACGCGCTTGACCACCAGGTGGTGCACATAGGCATTACGCACGAAGAAAAAACCGATCAGCAGCACCAGGAACACGGCGCCGCCGATGGCCAGGTCGCGCGTGGAGGTATCGGTCACCGGCGCGCCATCCATCGGGGCGATTTCGATCGGCAGGGGCGAAGTGCCGCCGTTCGCGCCGCCCTTGAACGGCCCGATGGGAGGCGCACTGGCCGCATTGGGCAGCCTGAAGCCGGGATCGGCGGGTGCGCTTGCGGGGTCCTTGGGATTTTGCATGACAGTGGTCCTAGTAATAAAGATAGATCAGCGGCCCAGCCGGACCTGCGCGCCTTCGCGCAGGTCGATCAGCTGGTGGCCGAACAGCGTGGTTTTCAGTTGCGCGACCTTGTTGCCCGCCTTGTCGTAGATCGGCTGGGTCATGCCGGCGCGCGCGTGCATGGTACGCAGTTCATCCTCCACCGTCACGAACGCCTTGCGCGGGCGCGCCATGGCCAGCACCGCGGCAGCCGCCGCGCCCAGCAGCGCCAGCGCGGCGCCGATCAGCGCCACCAGCGGGCCAACGCCGTAATGCACCCGCACCTCGATCGGCAGCACGGCGGTCGAACCATTAATCTGCGCCGGCGGCGTGAAGATGTCGGGCAGCGGGTCGCCCGGGAACAGCGTGGCCATGCGCTGGCGGAAGGCGTGCGACAGTTCCAGGCGCTGGCCGCTCAGTTGCAGTTCGATCCGTCCCGGCACCACGTAGGCCGAACCGGCCGATGTGACGGCCTGCATCGACCACTTGCCCGGCAACTGCCCCACCGGCAGCTGCATTTTCGAAGCCAGCGGCGCGCTTTTGCCCGGCGCGAGCTTGCTGACCTGGGTGCCGGCCAATTCGATGGGATGGTCTTCCCCGCCCAGCACCGAGCGCGCACCGAGGGTGGCGCTGACGATGGTGTACGGGTACATGGTGTTCTCGAGGTTCCACTCGATCCTGGCGCTTGGAGTGCGCGCTTCGGCATCCACGTCGGCATGCAGCACGCCGTTCGGCGCCATCGAAAACGCCACACCCGGTCCGTCGCTGACCTTGCGCGGCACCAGGCGCACGGTATCGCGGTCGAGCGGTTTGAGGCGCGCGGCCGGTTCCGTGATGACCTGTTGCAGGCGCCCGGTGGCCAGCAGCGCATCGAGTTCGCGCGCGCCCTGCGCGCCCACCGCGAACACGTACACCATCAGCCCGTTGGCGCGGTACTGCGCGCCCTGCACCGGCATCTGCAGCGGAAAGGCGAGCGCCTTGCTGATCGCGCCGCCGCGGTGAATCAGCTGGTAAAAGTCGCGGTTGCGCAGCGCCGTCGCCTGGTCGTTGTTCGGGCTGTTGCGGTTGTTCGTGAACAGCCACACCAGGCCCGGTTTGCCGCCCAGCGCCGTGCCGATGGCCGAACCGACGGCTTCATTGAGATCGGTGTCGGCCAGCGCCGTGCTGCCTGGTTTGCGCGCGACCTCCAGCGCGGCAAGCGCGCCGACCACCTGGCGCCGCGTGGGCACCGGGTCGACCTTGAGCGAGAGCAGCGCCCTGGGCGACGGCGCGCCGGGAACGCCCTGGTTGAACGCGGCCAGCACCACCGGCTCGCCCGGCCGGGTGGCGGCCATGACGATTTCGGCCACCAGCGGCTTGAAGGGCGACGCGGGATCGGTATAGAACGGCTCCATCCAGCCGGAGTTCTGGACCAGGAACACGTGCGAGCCGGCCAGCGCGGGCGCGCCGGCGCACAGCAGCGCGGCGCTGGCGGCAAGGCGCGTGGTGCGCGGCAGCCACCGGGTCACGACAGTGCGTCCAGATGCCAGCCGCGCACCTGGTTCCAGTCCGGATGGTGCAGCCACAGGCAGTTGTCGTACACGAAGGGCACGCACTCGAGCGGGCGCGCCAGGCGCGCGAGGTCGTCGAGGATCACGTTGCGCTTGCCGATCCATTCGACCGTGGTGCGCGCGATGATGCGCCCGGACAGCGCATCTTCAGCCATGCCGGTGTACTGGTGAAAGCGCAGCACCAGCCCACTTGGCTGGCTGCGGTTGTTATTGAAGCCGCGCAGCAGCGGCAGGACCATGGCGTCGTCGTCGTGCGGATCTTCGACGTGTTCCTGTCCCCACGGTTCGCCCACCACCGCATGGCCGCGCCGGAACAGCAGGCTGGCAAATCCCAGGCGCGCGCCGGACAGCGCTTCGAGCTGGCCGTCGGCCTTGCCCAGTTCGAGGAAGGAATAGGCCTGGCCATCATGGCCGATCAGCCACAAGCGGCCGTCGCGGCTTTGCGTCGGGCCGCCGAACTGCAGGCGCGGCGACCAGCCGGCCGGCCACGCGATCCATTGCGGTGGAGCGCCGGGCTGCCACACCATCTGGCCCTGGGCGTGCAGCCAGAACAGCTTGCCGTCGTAGCCGACCGGCCGCTCCCAGTGGCCGGCCGGGGCGTCGCATTCGTAGACGACTTCATTACTCATGTCGCTGTGCGCGCTCCACAGGCGCACGCCGGCCTCGCCGTTGACCAGGCAAGCCACGTGGCGGCGCATGGCGCCAGGCGCACTGGCAAGATGGCCGTCGAACACCGACTCGGTGCGCCAGGTTTCGCTGACCGGATCGATGAACAGTCGGCGCAGGCCGCGGTCGGTCGGCACCAGCCCCACTTCGCCGCGCAGCGGGTCAGGCGCCGGCAGCCAGGCGTAGGACGAGGCCGGGGCGCTGAAGGTCAGGTCGGACGTATTGTCTTCGGCCGCCATGACATGCCAGGCCGCGCCGAGCGGGTCCCAGTACTGCAGCACATTGCGGGCATGGGCCAGCGCGATCAGGCGCTGCGCGGAAAAGCCGAAGGCGCCGGCCGCGAACACGCAGTGCGCATTGGGTGGGGCCGGCATGCTGCGGTCAGGGCGGCCGGGGGCTGGCGCGGCGGGACGTTCTTCGAGACTGTCGCCAAGCGCCAGCGCGGTCACGTTCAGGCCATGCGGCACATGGCGCGGCAGCAGGCGGTCGGACCACGGGCCCCACCAGTCGGGCGGGGTCTTGCCGCGGCCGGCCAGCTTGTCGAGCGGCGCGCCGCAGGTGGGGCAAAACGCGAAACCTTCCGGATAGATGGGCGAACAGTCGCACGACAGCGGCAGCGAGGCGCCGAGCAGGTGGGCGATGTCGGGAAGCCGGCCGCGCGACTGGGCCTCGCGCTCGACGCGGCCCAGTCCTTCGCTCGACGCCAGTTCAAACTGCGCCGTGTGTTCATCTTCCAGCCAGACGCTGCCGGACGTTTCCCATCGGTGTACCATGTCGCTTGCCGCCATATATATGTATAAGAAGTCGCGGCCCGTCAAAGCGGGCCGTTGTTGCTCTTCAAATCATAGCGCAAACGGGTTGGCTACGCGGTATATTTACCGGGTACCGTTTCGCGGTATTTCAGGGGGCGGGACCGGATGCCTGGAGAGAAACCGCCATTGTCGACAAGGACGGTTTTCAGGGTGCAGCGCAATTTTAATCTATTTATAGGTGCCGACGCCGATCAGCACCTCGCCATTGCGCTCGATGTAGGTATTTTTCTCTTCCATGGCCTTGGTGATCGAATTGGGCCACTTGTAGCCAAACCAGCCCGTGCCGGCGGGGCTCTTGGCGATCTTGATGAATTCGCGGATCGGATACACCTCGCCGGCCTTCAGGTCGATCAGGTTCTTGCCGACCATCTTGGCATTCTGGCCGTGCGCGAGCGCGGTGCCGTCGAAGGTGAACATGAAGACGTACAGATCGCCCTTGATGAATTCGCCCTTGGGATCGTTGAAGGCGGCGATCGCCTTCTCGCGCCCGTTGTCGTTCAGGTAGGCGCTGGCCTTCTTGACCATGGCCGCCGCTTCATCGGCGGTGCCGCGCTTGACATCCTGCGCGCTGGCGGCGCCGGCGAGGGTGAGGGCAAAGACGGCGAACATCAGTTGCTTGAACAATGATTTCATCTGTATCTCCTGTGGTTGGTCAGATCGAGGGGCCCGGCTTTGCACCGTGTAGTTTTACTGACGTTAACATATGCCCGTCCGCTTATCGGAATAAATAACACAAAGCATTATTCCTTCGACAAGGAAGTGTGGCTGCCAAGCAAAACCATGCCTGCGCGCCACGTATAATGGACGCCATCCAAGACCCTCGCACCGCACCATGACCTCCCCTGACCTGACCGCCGCCCCCTGGGGCGACATTCCCGCGCACGCCGTCGATGCCGCCGCCGCCCACCTGCACGAGGTGCTCGCCACCGTGGTCGAGCACGGCCCGGCCCAGCGGGCGCTGGTCGTGTACGACTGCCGCTCCGACCTGGCGCGCGCGCTGACCGAAGGCTATCGGCGCAATCTGCCCGATGCCGTCTTCATCGACTTCGATACCGTGGCCGCCGACGACGTGCTGGCCGCCTTCAAGGGCATGGCGGCGCACGACCTGGTGGTGCTGATCCAGTCGACCAACTTCCGGCTCGAAGCCTTCCGCATCCGGGTCGAGCTGTTCAAGCTGGGACTGAAAGTGATCGAGCACGTGCACCTGTCGCGCATGCCGGGCGCGCAGGGCGAGCACTACATCGAATCGCTGGCCTACGACAGCGCCTACTACCGCGGCGTGGGCAAGGCGCTCAAGCGCCGCATCGATGCAGCATCGACCGCCGTGGTGCACAGCGGCGGCGAGACGCTGGTATTCGCCTCGCCGTTCGAGCCGGCCAAACTGAATGTGGGCGACTACAGCGGCATGAACAACGTCGGCGGCCAGTTCCCGATCGGCGAAGTGTTCACCGAAGCGCAGGACCTCGAAGCGGTCAACGGGCGCGTGCGGGTGCACGTGTTCGGCGACACCTCCTACATGGTCAACCGCCCCGACACTCCGATCACGCTGGTGATCGAACGTGGCCGCGTGGTCGATACGGTCGACGCCACGCCGGAATTCGCGCGCCTGCTGGAGATCATCCGGGCTGATGAAGGCGAAGTATGGGTGCGCGAACTCGGTTTCGGCATGAACCGCGCCTTTACCCGTGAGCGCCGCGTCAACGACATCGGCACGTACGAGCGCATGTGCGGCATTCACCTGTCGCTGGGGGCCAAGCATGGCGTCTATCCCAAGCCGGGCTTCAAGCGCAAGGATGCGCGCTACCACGTCGACATCTTCGCCGTGACCGAAAGCGTGTACCTGGACGAGGAACTGGTCTACCAGGATGGCGCCTGGCAGGTCGGCCCCGAGGCGTAACGCCGGGGCATAACTACAGAATGCCGGCGCGGGCCAGGGCCAGGTCCCACGGCGCCACGCGGTATTCCTCCACCAGGAAATCGACCAGCGCCCTGACCTTGGGCGATAGCTGGCGGCTGGCCGGGTACAGGGCCGACAGGTCGTTCAGCGGCAGCTCCCAGTCCGGCAGCACCGGCAGCAGCGCGCCATCGATCAGCTTTTGCCACGCCAGGAAGGTCGTGTTGTAGACGATGCCCAGGCCGCGCTCGGCGGCCTGCTGCAGCACCAGTCCATTGTTCGCCGTGAAGCCGGCATTCACGCGCACCGTGCGCCGCTCGCTCCCGCGCGTGAAGTGCCAGCTGGTGCCGTCGGTGAGGTGGCTGAAGTGCAGGCACTGGTGATCGAGCAGTGCTTCCGGCGTTTGCGGCATGCCCCACCTGGCCACGTAATCCGGACTGGCGCACAGCACCCCGCGGCAGGGCGCCAGGCGGCGCATGGCCAGGCCGCTGCTGTCCGGGATGCCGCCCACGCGGATGGTCAGGTCGAAGCCGTGGCGGATCGGGTCGAGCAGCGCATCGTCGACGAACAGCGATGGCGTGAGCAGCCGATGGCGCAGGCTGAAACGCGCCACCGCATCGGCCAGCCACGCGCTGCCGAAACCGGACGGCGCCTGGATCCGCAGCGCCCCGGCCAGCTCGGCGCCGGCGGGACTGATGGCGCGCGCCGCTTCGCGCGCCTGCTCCACCGTCGCCAGGCACGGCGCCAGATAAGCGTGGCCGGCGTCGGTCAGGCTCACTTCGCGGGTGGAACGGTGCAGCAGGCGCGCATCGAGCTTGCTTTCCAACTGCATGATATGTTTGCTGACCATGGCGCGCGTCAGTCCCAGGCGGCGCCCGGCGGCCGAAAAGCTGCGCAGGCGCGCCACCTCGACAAAAATCTCCATTGCGCGCAATTGGTCCATGCGGCCGATTGTCAACCCGATGGCGACAATCTGTCAACCGATCCAGCAATTGCGGCGCTGCGGGCCCAACCCTACAATGGCAGCTTCCATCATGGCAGGAGCCACCTTCATGCTCAGCACCGAACAACGCGACCAGTTCCAGCGCGACGGCTACCTCGTCGTCCCCGGTTTCAAGACAATGGACGAGATTGCCAGGCTGCGCCAGCGCGCCGGCGAGATTGTCAACGAATTCGATCCAGCCCAGGGCCGGTCGATCTTCACCACGCGCGACCAGACCACCGCCACGGACGAGTATTTCCTGCGCTCGGACAACACCATCCGCTGTTTTTTTGAAGAAGAAGCGTTCGGTGCGGACGGCCAGCTGCGTCAGGAAAAGGCCCTGTCGATCAACAAGATCGGCCACGCGCTGCACGACCTCGACCCGGTGTTCGACGCCTTTTCGCGCGACGCGAAGCTGGCCGCGGTGGCACGCGACCTGGGGCTGAGCGACCCCAAGGTGT
The DNA here is from genome assembly GCF_030846505.1 of Massilia pseudoviolaceinigra. Taxonomy (NCBI): domain Bacteria; kingdom Pseudomonadati; phylum Pseudomonadota; class Betaproteobacteria; order Burkholderiales; family Oxalobacteraceae; genus Massilia; species Massilia pseudoviolaceinigra. The sequence continues at coordinate 112,385 of NZ_JAVCWL010000023.1, forward strand.
GGCAATCGATGTACATCTTCAAGCAGCCCGGCATCGGCGGCGAAGTACGCTGGCACCAGGATGCGACTTTTTTCGAGACCACGCCGATCAGCGTGACCACCTTCTGGTTCGCGCTGGAAGACGCCACCATCGAGAATGGCTGCCTGTGGGTCGAACCGGGCGGCCACCGCGGTCCGCTGCGCGAGCGCTTCGTGCGCCATGGCGACGCCATCAGGATGGAAACGCTCGACACCATGCCGTGGCCGGACGACAGCACCGCCGTGCCGCTTGAAGCGAAAGCCGGCAGCCTGGTATGTTTTCACGGGCTGCTGCCGCACTACAGCGCGCCGAACCGCTCGCCCGTATCGCGTCACGCTTATACCCTGCATGCGACCGATGGCGCGACTGTCTACTCGCCGCAGAACTGGATCCAGCGCGATGCCAGCTTTCCGGTGCGAGGCTTCGACTAGTTCATGGATATGCGCATCTTCGCCCCGCACTGGGGCAGCAACGACCTGGCCCCTGGCGTATTCATCGAGCGCGTGAAGGCGGCCGGTTTCGACGGCATTGAAATGTCGTTGCCACTCGACGCCGCCCAGCGCGACGACTGGCGCGCGCGCATCGCCGACGCCGGCCTGCTGCTCATCGCGCAGCAGTGGGAAACCGTGTTCCACCCGGAGTTCGATGCGCACCGCGATGCGCTGGCGACCTACCTGGCCAATGCCTGCGCCGCGCGTCCGCTGTTCGTCAACACGCACACGGGCAAGGACTTTTATACGCATGAACAAAACCTGGAGCTGATCGCGCTGACCGGGCACATCGCGCGCGAGCATGGCGTGCCGATCGTGCACGAAATCCACCGCAGCCGCTTTTCCGGCCATCCGATGCTGCTGCTGCCGTATCTGCGCGAGCTGCCCGAGCTTGAACTGACGGCCGACCTGTCGCACTGGTGCTGCGCGTGCGAATCGCTGCTGGACGACCAGCCGGCCACGCTGGCGGCGACCCTGCCGCACGTGCGCCACATCCACGCGCGCGTCGGCCATGCGCAAGGGCCGCAGGTGAGCGACTTTCGCGCACCGCAGTTCGCCGCCGAGCTGGCGCGTCATCTTCAATGGTGGGACCGCATCGTCGCATTGCGCCGCGCGGCCGGCGCCGCACTGATGACGATCACGCCCGAATTCGGCCCGGCGCCCTACACCCAGAGCATGCCGTTCAGCGGCGAGCCGCTCTCGGATGCGTGGGACCTGAACGTGGCGATGCTGCGGCTGCTCAGGGAACGCTACGCCGCCTGAACCGGGCAGCTTTACATCAGCAGCATGTTGACGTCGGCCGCCTCGCTCTCGCGGTTGGGCGCCTTGCGCGGAATGCGGACCGTCACGCTGGTGCCGTGCTCGGGCGACGATTCGATCTTGATGCTTCCGCCCAGCATGCCGGTAACGATGTTGTACACGATGTTCATCCCCAGGCCCGAGCCACCCTGCCCCATCTTGGTCGTGAAAAACGGATCGAACACCTGGTGCAGGATCTTGGGTGGCATGCCCACGCCATCGTCGCTGAAAATGAGCAGCAGCTGGTCGTCCTCGATTTCGCGCGCGGTGATCGTAATGAGCGCGCTCGGGCGCCCCTCGAACGCATGCAGCAGCGCGTTGTTGATCAGGTTCGACAGCACCTGCCCAACGCTGCCCGGATAGGAGTCGAGCAGCAGGCTGGCCGGGCCGTCCATGCGCGTTTCGCAGTTGGCGCGGCGCAGCTGCGCCGCGTACGTCGCCAGCGTATCGCGCACCAGATCGCACAGGTCGAAGCGGCGCCGCTGGTCGCTGGTCTGGTCCACCGCGACCTGCTTGAACGAAGTAATCAGGTCGCCCGCGCGGCGCAGCGAACTGGCCATGATGTCGCACGCCAGGCGCGTATCGGCCATGTGCGCTTCCAGCGCCGAGCGCTTGATGCCGCCGTCCGCGTACTTGCGCTCGAAGTCGGCCACCATGTCGGCCAGCGCGGTGGCGGTCAGCAGGCTGTTGCCGATCGGGGTATTGAGTTCGTGCGCGATGCCCGCCACGAGCGAGCCGAGCGACGCCATTTTCTCCGACGTGATCAGATTCGTCTGAGCCTGCTTGAGCGTGGCCAGCACCGTCGACAGGTCGCGGTGCGCCGTTTCCACGTTGGCCTTCTGCTGTTCGAGTTCGGCCAGGCTGTGTTCCAGGCCATCCTTGGCGTCGACCAGGGCCGCCTCGGTGTGTTTGCGGTCGCTGATATTCTGGATCACCCACACCCCGCCCTTGGACAGGTCCGATGCGTCGAGCGCCTTGCCGTTGATCAGACACCAGATCGTGCTGCCATCCTTGCGCAGCAGTTTCAGCTCGCCCTGCCAGCGCCGCGTCTGCGGATCGACCGCGAACGGATCGGCCGCGCCGGCCGCCGCGGGGCTCGACAGCACCTGCGTTTCCTTGCCCGCCAGTTCGCCGGGCGCGTAGCCCATCATCTCTTCCATGCCGCGGTTGCAGCGCATGATCACGCCGTGCGAAAACAGCGCGATGCCGACGCTGGCGCTGTCCTGGAAGGCGCGCTGTTCGTCGAGCGTCACGCGCAGCTGCTGCGCCAGAGTGCGGCTGCGGCGCGAAGCGATCATCAGCGCCGCGATCAGGGTGCTGATCACCAGCCCGCCGGCGGCGATGAACATCACCGGCCGTACATCGCGGCTATAACGGCTGCCGGTCAGCGCCTGGGAGCGGATCACCCACTGGCGCTGCGCCACGCTCAGGCGCGCCTCGGTCTGAAAACCCGGCAGCGGCGCCGCACCCATGCCACTGGTATCGAACATCACATTCGATGCGGCATAGGGTGCGTTGGCACCGTCCGACACATTGCCGGCATCGTGAATGCGAAACGCCATCTGGTTCAGGAGCGACGGATCGATCACCTCGTGCATCAGGTTCTTCACGCGGAACACGATCGCCACCAGGCCGACCAGCGCGGCGCGCCGTTCGGCCACGGTCGTCAGGGGCATGTTCTGGCGGTACACCGGCGCGCGCGCCACGAAGCCGGGCTGGCCGGTATCGTCCTGGACCAGGATGATGCGCTCGGTGGCGACGATTTCGCCGCTGTCGCGCCCCGATTCGACTGCCGCCCGATGCGGCGGCAACGCGGCCAGATCGAGGCCGAAGGCGTTCTCGTTCCCCTTGAGCGGCTCGGTGTATTCGATGATGAAGTGCTCGGCGCGCGTCACCTGCGGATGCACGTTGAACACCGGATAGCCGGCGGCGGCAAGGCGCGTATCGCTGCGCACGGCCTCGGTGAATCGGGCCAGGTCGGCGGCTGGCACGTAGCGCACGAACTGAATGGCCTGGAAGCCCGGATAGCGCGTGGTCAGGTTCAGTTCGCGCACAAAGCGGGCGAACTGCTCGCGGTCGACCTTATCGTTGACGGCAAAGGCGCCCTTGATACTGAGCAGCATGTCGAAATAGGTTTGCAGGCGCACGTTGGTGTCGCTGGCGACCTTGTCGGCATCGCGCTGGAAGATGGCCGAGATGCGCGCCTGCTGCGCATCGAGCACGGCAACGCAGGTCCACATGGTCAGACAAATACCGACTACGAAGGCCAGGTATCCTTGAGTCCGCATCGGTTCGCTCCACGTTGTACCGAAGGCCGGGCGCGGCCCGGGTATGCGAATTGACTATAGCATATTGGCATGCGGAAATCGCACAACTGGCGCGGCCCAACAACACTTCCAGCCTCCCACAACAACCATCAAACCTCCTACAACCGGGGTCAGAGCTCTGACTCGAAACATTGCACCAAGACAGTCGGTTATAAAACCGGAAAACGGGGATCAGGCCGTTTTGACGGCGAAACGTTGGGCGGCATACGCAAATGGAGTGCAAATTCACCCATGTATTGCCTGACGCCCCACAATATCGGCCGCGCGAGTACAAAACTGTTGCCTAACCGGGGTCAGGCCCCAGTTAGGCAACAAAAAAGTTTCGATTCGGAGCTCTGACCCCGGTTAAGCAACAAAAAAGTTTCTAATCAGAGCTCTGACCCCGATTCAGGGGGGGGGAAATTCGGCGGCGATGGCTTTGAAGCGCTCTTCGATGGCCAGCATCGCGTCGACGACGTCGGGATCGAAGTGCTCGCCGCGGCCCTGGCGGATCAGCTCGACCGCGGTTTCGTGCGTGAAGGCAGGCCGGTAGGCGCGCGCGGTGATCAGGGCGTCGTACACGTCGGCCACCGCCATCAGCCGCGCCGACAGCGGAATCGCGTCCCCCGCCAGCCCTTGCGGGTAGCCCGAACCATCCCACTTTTCCTGGTGCGAATAGGCGATCTCGCGCGCGTAACGCAGAAAGCCATTGGTGCCGCCGAGCGTGCGCTCCACGCCGGCGATCGCATCGCGCCCGTACACGGTGTGCAGTTTCATCAACTCGAATTCACTGTCGCTCAACTTGCCCGGCTTGAGCAGCACCGCATCCGGCACGCCCACCTTGCCGATGTCGTGCAGCGGCGCCGCCTTGTGCAGCAGGGTGATATTTTCGTTGGTCAGTTCGGCCGTGCAGGCCGACACAAAACGCAGCTCGCGCGCCAGCGCCATCACGTAATGCTGCGTGCGCAGAAGATGCTGGCCCACGCCAGGATCGCGCGACTCGGCCAGCACCGCCATCGCCAGCACCGTGGCATCCTGCATCAAGCCGGCGTCGCGCACGCGCTCGGCCACCAGGTGCTCGAAGTGGCTGTGCTGGTCCCTGAGCATGGCGCCCGCCGCGCGCAGGCGCAACTGCGTGGCCACCCGCGCCAGCAGCGCCCCTGCGACGAACGGCTGCTGCACCACGTCGGCCACGCCGTCGCGCCACGCGCGCTCTTCAAGCTGCGCGCCACCGTCTGGAATGAGCATGATCACGGGCGTGTCGGCACTGAGGACCTGGCACTTCAAGCCTTGAAACACGCGCAGGCTGTCGCTGTCGGCCAGCGCGCCACCGAGCACGATCAAATCCGGCCGCGGCGCCTGCTGCGCGATGCGCAGCGCGTCTTCGCCGCTGCGCGCCAGGCGCACGTGGTAGCGCTCCTGCAGCAGCTCTTCCATCAGCACAAGGTTGTCGGATACGCCATCGACAATCAGGATGCTCGCCTTGAAGTTCATTTCCATTCCGCCTCGCCTCCCCGCGCATACGCCGCAACAATCGGCCACAATAATCGGCCTCAACAATCATAGCCTGCACCCGCGTGTATGTTTCAGGTTTTTTACAATTCCCTGAAACAATTGACTAATCGGTACGTTTAGAATACTTCCTCTTTTTCACGAGAAAAGTCAGAGACAACATGATCCGTATCCCGGTGAGCCTAGCGGCTTTGTTCTTCGTGTCGGGCATCGCCTCGGCCGCCGAACCGTTCGACGACAAGTTCCGCCAGCTCGAGGAAGTGCTGCCGACGCCGAACACGATCCGCAACGCGGCCGGCGCTCCCGGGCACGCCTACTGGCAGCAGCGCGCCGACTACACGATCCGCGCGCGCCTCGATGAAAACAAGCGCACCATCAGCGCGACCGAAACGGTCACGTACTACAACAACTCGCCCGACACCCTGACTTACCTGTGGGTGCAGCTGGACCAGAATATCTTCAAGCCCGATTCGGACGCGCGCATGTCGGCCACGGTGGCCTCGCGCGACGCCTGGGCCAAGGCGCGCAGCGACGAAGACGGCATGCGCTTCGATGGCATGCGCTCGCTGCTCGAAAGCCCCGGCTTCGAGGGCGGCTTCACCATCGGCGCGGTCAAGGGCGCGGACGGCAAGCCGCTGCGCTACACGATCAACAAGACCATGATGCGGATCGACCTGCCGCAGCCGATGAAGCCGGGCGCGCGTCTGTCGTTCCACATCGACTTCAGCTTCAATATCAACGACGCCAAGGTCCAGGGCGGGCGCACCGGTTACGAAAAATTCGACGACAAGAACGACCTGTTCGAAATCGCCCACTGGTTCCCGCGCATGGCCGCCTATTACGACGTGTATGGCTGGCAGCACAAGCAGTTCCTCGGCGCTGGCGAATTCACGCTGGAATTCGGCGACTACGACGTACAGCTGACCGTCCCGGCCGACCATATCGTGGCCAGCACGGGCGAACTGCAAAACCCGGGCGAGGTGCTGACGGCGACCCAGCGCGAGCGCCTGAAAAAGGCCCGCACCAGCAACAAGCCCGTGATCATCGTCACCCAGCAGGAAGCCGAGGCGGCCGAGAAGTCGCGCGCCAGCGGTACCCGCACCTGGCACTACAAGGCGAAGAACGTGCGCGATTTCGCCTTCGCCAGCAGCCGCAAGTTCATCTGGGACGCGCAAGGCTACAAGAAGGGCGGCACCGATACGATGGCCATGTCGTACTACCCGAAAGAGGGCAATCCGCTGTGGGAAAAGTATTCGACCCAGGCGATCGTCCACACCATCGAACAGTACAACAAGTATTCGCTGGACTATCCGTATCCGGCGGCGATTTCGGTCAATGGCCCGATCGGCGGCATGGAGTACCCGATGATTTCGTTTAACGGTCCGCGCCCGACTAAGGACAAGAAGACCGGTGAACTGACTTACTCGAAACGCACCAAGTATGGCCTGATCGGGGTGATCATCCACGAGGTGGGGCACAACTACTTCCCGATGATCGTCAACTCCGACGAGCGCCAGTGGACCTGGATGGATGAGGGCCTGAACACGTTCATCCAGGGCCTGGCGCAGAACGCGTGGGAAGAAAACTACCCGCACTCGCGCGGCGAAGCGCGCACCATCGTCGACTACATGCGCAGCAAGAACCAGGTGCCGATCATGACCAATTCCGAGTCGCTGCTGCAGTTCGGGAACAACGCCTACGCCAAGCCGGCGGCAGCGCTGAACGTGCTGCGCGAGACGGTGCTGGGGCGCGAGCTGTTCGATTTTGCGTTCCGCGAGTATGCGCAGCGCTGGAAGTTCAAGCGCCCGACGCCGTCGGACTTTTTCCGCACCATGGAAGACGCTTCCGGCACGGACCTCGACTGGTTCTGGCGCGGCTGGTTCTACACCACCGACGCGGTCGACGTGAGCGTGGACGGCATGACCGAATACGGCGTGAGCACCAAGAATCCGGGGATCGAAAAGGCGTGGAAAAAGGCGCAGAAGGATGCCGAGCCGGTATCGGTGACGGCCCAGCGCGACAAGGGCACGCCGCGCCGCGTCGATGCGCATCCGGAACTGAAGGACTTCTACAACGAGCATGACGACTTCACCGTCACCAACAAGGACCGGAACAAGTACAGCGAGGCGGTCGAGGGCCTGGAAGACTGGGAAAAAGCGCTGCTCGCCAAAGGCAAGCATTTGTATCTGGTCGACTTTTCCAATGTGGGCGGGCTGGTGACGCCGCTGGTGCTCGACATCGAACTCAAGTCCGGCAAAAAATACATCGAGCGCATTCCCGCGGAAGTATGGCGCTATTCGTCAAAGAAGATCACGAAGCTGATCGTCACCGATGAACCGATGGTGGGCCTGACCCAGGACCCGTACTGGGAAACGGCCGATATCGACAACAGCAACAACGCCTGGCCACGCAAGATCACGCCATCGCGCCTGGAGCTGTTCAAGACCGACCGCACCAAGGACGACCTGATGAAGGACTTCAACACGCCGTTGAAAACCAAGTAGCACCGGCGGGCGCGACCGCGTGCCCGCCCTTTCGCACTGAATGGCCGCACAATGATCATCAAACACCTTTGCCTGGCCCTGGCCGCGTGCCTCGCCTGTTCGGTCGCGGCGGCTCAGCCTTTTGAGGACAAGTTCCGCCAGCTCGACGAGCTGTTGCCCACGCCCGGCATTACGCGCACCGCGTCCGGCTCGCCCGGCCACGCCTACTGGCAGCAGCGCGCCGACTACAAGCTGCGCGCCACGCTCGACGAAGCGAAGCGCCGCATCGACGGCGCCGGCACGGTCACGTACCACAACAATTCGCCGGACACGCTGTCCTACCTGTGGGTGCAGCTGGACCAGAACATGTTCCGCGCCGATTCGGACAACCGTGCCATCGCCACCGTGCCGTCGCGCGAGGCGTGGGCCAAGGCGACCGAGGCGGACGGCATGAAGTTCGAGGCGATGCGCTTCATCGTCGAGAGCCGCGGTTTCGACGGCGGCTTTAATATCACCGGCCTGACCGATGCCGGCGGCCAGCCGCTCAGGTACACGATCAACAAAACCATGATGCGGATCGACCTGCCGCAGCCAATGAAGCCGGGCACGCGCTTTTCGTTCAGGATGGCGTGGAATTTCAATATCCCCGAAATGAATGTGCTGGGGCGCCGCTCCGGTTACGAAAAATTCGAGGAAGACAAGAACGATCTGTTCGAGGTCGCGCAGTGGTATCCGCGCATGGCGGCCTACTACGATGCGGCCGGGTGGCAGAACAAGCAGTACCTGGGCGACGGCGAATTCACGCTCGAATTCGGCGACTACGACATCGAACTGACCGTCCCGGCCGACCATATCGTGGCCAGCACGGGCGAGCTGCAAAATCCGGGCGCTGTGCTGACCGCGACCCAGCGCGAGCGCCTGAAAAAGGCTCGCACCAGCAGCAAACCGGTGCTCATCGTCACCCAGAACGAAGCGGAAGCGGCCGAAAAGACGCGCAGCAGCGCCAGCAAGACCTGGCACTACAAGGCAGCCAACGTGCGCGATTTCGCCTTTGCCAGCAGCCGAAAGTTCATCTGGGATGCGCAGGGCTACAAGAAGGGCGGCACCGACGTGATCGCGATGTCTTACTATCCCAAGGAAGGCAATCCGCTGTGGGAGCGCTATTCGACCCAGGCCATCGTCCACACCATCGAGCAGTACAACAAGTACGCCTTCGATTATCCGTATCCGATCGCCATTTCGGTCAACGGTCCGGTGGGCGGCATGGAATACCCGATGATTTCGTTTAACGGTCCGCGTCCGGTCAAGGACAAGAAGACCGGTGAACTGACCTACTCCAGGCGCACCAAGTATGGCCTGATCGGCGTGATCATCCATGAAGTGGGCCACAACTACTTCCCGATGATCGTCAACTCCGACGAGCGCCAGTGGACCTGGATGGACGAGGGCCTCAACAGCTTCCTGGAGTATCTGTCCGAGCGCGCCTGGGAAGAAGACTTCCCCGACACGCGCGGTGATCCGCGCGCCATCGTCGACTACATGCGCAGCAAGAACCAGGTGCCGGTGATGACCAACTCGGAATCAGTTCTCCAGCGTGGAAACAACGCTTACGCCAAGCCGGCCACCGCGCTGATCGTGCTGCGCGAAACGGTGCTCGGGCGCGAGCTGTTCGACTTCGCCTTCCGCGAATACGCGCAGCGCTGGAAGTTCAAGCGCCCTACCCCGGCCGATTTTTTCCGCACCATGGAAGATGCTTCCGGCACGGACCTCGACTGGTTCTGGCGCGGCTGGTTCTACACGACCGACGCGGTGGACGTGAGCGTGGACGGCATCACCGAGTACGGCGTGAGCACCAAGAATCCGGAAATCGAGAAAGCCTGGAAAAAGGCGCGGAAGGATGCCGAGCCGGTGTCGGTGACGAGCCAGCGCGACAAGGGCACGCCGCGCCGTATCGATGCGCATCCGGAACTGAAGGACTTCTACAACGAACATGACGACTTCACCGTCACCAACAAGGACCGCAACAAGTACAGCGAGTCCATCGAGGGCCTGGAAGACTGGGAAAAGGCACTGCTCGCGCAGGGCAAGCATTTGTACCTGGTCGACTTTTCCAACCTGGGCGGGCTGGTGACGCCGCTGGTGCTCGACATCGAACTCAAGTCCGGCAAAAAATACATCGAGCGCATTCCGGCCGAAGTGTGGCGCTACTCGTCGAAGAAGATCACGAAGCTGATCGTCACCGACGAACCGATGGTGGGCCTGACCCAGGACCCGTACTGGGAAACCGCCGACACGGACGTGAGCAACAACGCCTGGCCACGCAAGATCACGCCATCGCGCCTGGAGCTGTTCAAGACCGACCGCACCAAGGATGATCTGATGAAGGACTTCAACACACCGCTGAAACTCAAGGACGCCAAGGATAAAAAGGCGGCCCAATGATGCGGCGCCTCGTGCTCGGCGCGCTGCTGGCCGGCGCCTGCCTGGCTGCGCAGGCGCACCGCTTCCACGCCGGGATCACCGACATCTCGTTCAACCCGGGCACCGGCAGCATTGAAGTGGTCCACACTTACATGGCGCACGATATCGAGGCGCTGCTGGCCAATCTGTATCAGCGCCAGTTCGACCTCTCCGACCCGCAGGACGAAGCGGTGCTGCGCAAGTACGTCGACAAGCAGTTCTACCTGCTGGCCGCCGACAAATCGCGCCTGCCGCTGCGCTGGGTCGGCGTGACCACCAATGTGGAGAGCGTGGTGATTTATCAGGAAATCGAAAAGACGCCGCTGGCCAGCGCTGTGCGCGTGCACGATGAAGTTCTGTCCGATTTTTTGCCCGATCAGGTCAACACCGTCAACGTCAATCATGGCGGCAAAATCGGCACCCTCACCTTTGATCGCAACAAGACAGAACAGCTGCTTCCCTGACTCATGCACCACACCTGTCGCCTCACCCCTTTCGCCTTGTCCCTAATGCTGTGCCACCTGCCGGCGCGCGCCGACGACCTTGTGTTGCAGCGTGTGTTGATCGACGGCTCGCGCGCCAGCCAGCTGGGCATCGCCGATTCGGCCAATGCCGGCAGCGTCAATCAGAAGCAGCTGGAAATGCGCACCGTGTACCGCCCGGGCGAGCTGCTCGAAGCGGCGCCCGGGCTGGTCGCCACCCAGCATAGCGGCGAGGGCAAGGCCAACCAGTTCTTCCTGCGCGGTTTCAATCTCGATCATGGCACCGACCTGCGCACCACCGTCGACGACATGCCGGTCAACCAGCGCAGCCACGCCCATGGCCAGGGCTGGACCGACCTCAATTTCCTGATTCCCGAACTGGCGGCGCGCCTGGACTACCGCAAAGGCCCGTACTCGGCGCGCGACGGTGACTTTGCCTCGGCCGGCGCCGCGGCCATCACCTACGCCAACCGGCTGGCGCAAACGACCGCCAGCGCCAGCATCGGCCAGAATGGCTTTGCTAGAACCCTGCTGGCCGGCTCGCCCGACGCGCTCGCCGGCAACCTGCTGTACGCGCTGGAAGTGCTGCACAATGACGGCCCGTTCACCCGTCCGGACAACTACCGCAAGGTCAACGCCGTGCTGCGCTACAGCCAGGGCTACGCCAACAACGGTTTCAGCATCAGCGCCATGGCGTACCGCGCCGGCTGGAACGCGACCGATCAGATTCCCCAGCGCGCCATCGATAACGGCACGCTGGGACGCTTCGACGCCATCGACGACAGCGACGGCGGCCAGGCGCGCCGCTACAGCGTGTCAGGCGTGTGGCGCCGCACCGGCGCCGCCGAAGCGTCGAAGGTCAACGCCTACGTCATCCGCAACCAGCTCGATCTGTACTCGAACTTCACCTACTTCCTCAACGATCCGGTCAATGGCGACCAGTTCAGCCAGCCGGACCGGCGCGTGACCAGCGGCGTCGATGCGACCCACACCTGGCATGGCCACGGCACCGGGATCAATGCCGACCTGACCATCGGCCTGCAGCTCCAGAACGACAACATCTTCAATGGCTTGTACAACACACGCCGGCGCGAACGCCTCTCCACCACGCGCGAAGACCACGTGGTGGAATCGAGTCTTGGCCTGTTCGCGGAACACCAGGTGCGCTGGAGCGACAAGCTGCGCAGTGTGGCCGGCGTGCGCGCCGACACCTACCGCTTTTCCGCACGCGACGCCCTCGGCTTCGCACGCTCGCGCGACCGCCAGCTCAGTCCATCGCTGAACCTGATTCTCGGTCCGTGGGCGCAAACCGAGTGGTATCTGAATGCGGGCAATGGCTTTCACAGTAACGATGCGCGCGGCACGGTGGACCGGGTCGCCCCGGCACCGGGCCTGGCGCGCACGCGTGGGCTGGAGGCAGGCGTACGCAGCGAACTGCTGCCAAAACTGCAAAGCGCGCTGTCGCTGTACCGCCTCGACATCGACTCGGAACTGGTGTTCGTCGGCGACGCCGGCAACACCGAAGCCGGCCCCGCGAGCCGCCGTACCGGCATCGAGCTGTCGAACTACTACAAGCCGTTCAAATGGCTCGCGCTCGACCTCGACCTGGCGTTCGCCAAAGCCCGCGCGCGCGGCGTCGCCACGGGCGAGGACCGCATCGGCGCGGTCGAGGGCGTGGGCCAGTTCGCGCTGACGGTCGAGCGGGGTCCCTGGTCCGGCGCGCTGCGCCTGCGCTACGTGGGCGCGCGCCCGCTCATCGAAGACGACAGCGTGCGCGCGCCGGGCAGCACCACGATGAACGGCCGCATCGGCTACCGCCTCGCCAGCGGCCTGCTGCTCGAGATCGAAGGCTTCAACCTGACCAACCGGCGCAATGCGGCCATTGCCTATTATTATGAGTCGCGCCTGCGAAACGAAAGCGAAGCGCGCCAGGACGTGCACTTTCACCCCGCCGAATCGCGCTCGCTGCGGCTGACCCTTGTGAAGAAGTGGTGAGGGGCCGCCCCTGACGGCCTGCGGCAAAAAATGCTACGCTATCGGGATGACAACACACGCGCCACCTTTTACCGATATCGCCCAGCTCACCGACGCGCTGCGCGGCAGCGGCTACGCCCTGCTGCGCCCCGCCGACGTGGCCACCCTGGCTGGCTGCAGCCTCGATGAACTCAATACCCTGGTCGCCAGCTGGGACCAGCTCGCGCCCGACAACTACCTCAAGGACGGCGGCAATTACCGGCGCCGGCGCCACTCCTGCTTCATCCAGGATGGCGCCACGCTGACCCAGACCGCGCATCGCGCGCACTGGCAGCCGGTCGAATACAACGCGCTGCACGGCGGCATGCACCGCCTGTTCGAGCCGGTCGATCCGGCCACGGTGGCGCTGCCCGCGTGGGGCAAGCTGCTGCGCGCACTGGGCGACGCCTGCTCGCGCGTGCGTGCGGGCCATCCCTGGCATGTGGAAGCGCACCAGTTTCGCATCGATACGCTCGAAGGCATCGGCCGCCCTACCCCGGAAGGCGCGCACCGCGACGGCGTCGATTTCGTCGCCGTGCTGCTGGTCGGGCGCAGCCATATCAAGGGGGGCGAAACGCGCATTTTCCAGGCTGCGGGCCCGGACGGCAAGCGCTTCACCATGCTCGAACCGTGGACCCTGATCCTGCTCGACGACGCCACCGTGATTCACGAATCGACCCCGATCCAGCCCGACGGCGAGAACGGCCACCGCGACACCCTGGTGCTGACCTGGCGCACGGGAGGCTTCCAGGGCGACACGGAGTAAAAAACAGTGACATGATCGAGGCTGTAAATTTACCATGTCGCGCGACAAATCCGATATAGTCGTGTGAACGCAGCCGCCGTGCAAGGAGCCATGTTGTGGACTCGACGTACCAAATCCAGCCAGAAGAATTCGAGATACTGATCGTCGAAGACAGCCCGACCCAGGCCGAGCGCCTGCGACGTCTGATCCAGTCCAAGGCGTACCGGGTACGCGTGGCGCTCAACGGCCAGCTCGCCCTTGCCCTGATCCGCGAGCAAATGCCCGATCTGGTCCTGTCGGACATCATCATGCCCGAGATGGACGGCTACGAGTTATGCCGCACCATCAAGTCCGACCCGGCCCTGCGCGAGATACCGGTCATCCTGGTGACGGCGCTGAACGACCCCAAGGACATCATCCGCGGCATCGAGTGCGGCGCCGACAATTTCGTGCGCAAGCCCTACGCCGAGGATTACCTGCTCAGCAGGATCAGCCACATGCTGCTCAACCTGCGCCTGCGCGAAGGGCCGCCGCAAGAGGTGGAAGCGGGCATCGCGCTCTACCTCGGCAACCAGAAGCACTTCATCAACGCCGGGCGCCAGCAAATTCTGGACCTGCTCATTTCGACCTACGAGCAGGCGGTGCAGGTCAACAGCGAGCTGCAGGCGCGCGAGCGCCAGGTGATCGAACTCAATATGCGCCTGGCCCACCATGCGGCCGAACTGGAAACCATCAACCGCGAAATCGCGCTCAAGAATCTGGAGCTGGCCGAGGCGAGCCGCATGAAGTCGGCCTTCATCGCCAATATGTCGCATGAGCTGCGCACCCCGCTTAATGCCATCATTGGCTTTACCGGGGCGCTGCTGATGAAGCTTCCGGGGCCGCTCACGCCCGACCAGGACAAGCAGCTCAACACCATCCGGTCGAGCGCGCGCCATCTGCTCTCGCTGATCAACGACATTCTCGATGTCGCCAAGATCGAGGCCGGCAAGGTGACCCTGGCGCTGGAGCGGGTGCAGTGCCAGGACCTGCTGAACCATACGGCCGACACCCTGCGTCCGCTGGCGGCGCAAAAGGGGCTGGCGCTGTCGGTGGAACTGCCGGGCGAGGCGATCGTGATCGATTCGGACCGGCGCGCCCTGACCCAGATCATTATCAACCTGGTTAATAACGCGATCAAGTTTACGGACCAGGGAACGGTGAAAGTAGCGCTTTCGCAACGGCTCGATGCGAGCCAGCTGCTCACGGAGTTCAGCGTGACCGACAGCGGGGCTGGCATCAAGCCGGAAGACCAGTCCAAGCTGTTCCAGGCATTTTCGCAGCTCGATTCGACCTCGACCCGGCATGCCGAGGGCGCCGGACTGGGGCTGTACCTGTGCCAGAACCTGGCCAATCTCCTCGGCGGCAACCTCTATTTCACCAGCGACTACGGCACCGGCAGCACCTTCACCCTCGCCCTGCGCGAAAAACGCTAAAGCCCGTATGCGCGTCAGCGCACTTGCATAATCCTTAGATCCTTCATTCCCGCGCAGGTGGGAAGTCATTTCTACCAATGGCAGAAATGACGGATTGCGGTGTGCGGTCAATGAAAAGGGAGGGGCACGGCCCAATATTCCCCATCGATTCGACGCCAACAAAAAAACGCCCGCTACCTTGACGGTGCGGGCGGCAATCCAATCTTCGGAGAAAACTGGAGGAGACAAATCCACTATATTCTTATTTATGGTGCACTGCAATACGGTATTTCTACTGTGTTGCTCCATGGATACAAATATTCTGCTTATGCCTGGAATAATTGAAACCCCGGCGCTTTGCGCGGCATGTCCGGGAACAAGCGCGCCAGTTGCCTGTCGGGTAAGCCCAGGTGTTTTTCCGCCACTTGCGCCAGCACCGAGCGAAAATCGGTCGTCACCGGCAGGTCGCGTCCTTCGTTGAGCGCATCGTCGCCCACGCCCTGCCAGTCGCCGTACACCTTGCCGCCCGCAACCTTCCCGCCGAGCAGCCACATCGCGTTGCCATGGCCATGATCGGTGCCGGCGTTGCCGTTCTGGCGCGCGGTGCGGCCAAATTCCGACATCACGATGATGCTCGTGTGCGCGAACATCGGGCCAAGACGCTGCGCCAGCGTGGCCAGCCCCAGTCCCAGCGGCGCAAGCCGGTTGGCCAGCTGGCCGGTCGCGGCGCCCTGGTTGGCATGCGTGTCCCATCCACCGAGCGCGATGAAGGCGACCTGCATGCGCGGATCGCCCCGCATCAGGCCCGCCAGCCGCGCCGCATCGTCGGGAAAGCCATTGGGCAGCGGCGCCCCGTTGTCGGCGGCCTGCATCTCCTGGCTCATCGCCGCCTGCAGGACTTCCTTGTGCGCGGCCCGGCCCTCGCCGTAGGCCCGTCCGAACCGCGCATGGCCGCCATAGAGCTGGTCGAACACGGCGCCCACCGCCGGGCGGTCGAGGATATCGGCACGGGTTCCGCCAGCGCCATTGGGCAGGTTGATGGCCGGCGCCGCCCCGCTCAGGATGCGCGGCATGAGCGGGCCGATGCTCATCGCGCGGCTCGCCGTCGAGTCCCCCGGCAGCGCCGCCACCAGCCGGTTCATCCAGCCGTCCGGCGTGTTCTTGCGCCCCGGCGTGGCGTTCTCCATATAGATCTGCGCGTCGAAGTGCGAGCGGCTGTCGTCGGGCGAGCCGCTGGCGTGCACGAACGCGAGCTGCCTTTGCCGCCACAGCGGCAGCAGCGGCGCGAGCGCGGGATGCAGGCCGAAGTAGCCGTCTAGCTCGAGCGCGCCGCCTTCCGCTCCCGGCAATTCGAGGCCGATGGTGGGGCGCAGGCGCCGGTAATTCGGGTCGCCCACCGGCGCCACCACGTTCAGGCCATCGACAGCGCCGCGCAGCATCACGACGATCAGTTTCTGGAGCGTGGCGCTCTCGCCGCTGGCGGCCCAGGCGCTGCGCCCGACCGGCACCAGCAGGCTTGCGCCCAGCGCCATCGAGGATAAAAAGTCTCTGCGTTGCATGGATGTTCCTTCGCTTAGCGCTGCATGAAATCTGGGCCGCCGAGCAGCATCGCCGCCCGCAGCGCGATGGGACTGGCCGCGACCATGTCCCGGGTGCGTGCCGATACGCTGGCGCCGAGCGTCGACTCGAGCTGCTGCGGATCGAGCGGCGCCGGCGTCACCGAGCTGGCCGCCTGCAGCGGCGCCGGCTGCGCACCCGCCCCCAGCGGCAGGCGTCCCGCGCCGAGCGCCGTGGCGAATACGATGCGCCGGGTCAGCGCATGGGGATTCATCCAGGCCGCCTCGGTATTCTTGTATCCATCCGGGGTCTGGCAGCCGTACAGCGGCATGCCGAGCTGGCTCATGGTGCCGAGCAGCGGTCCGATGTCGCCCAGCGGCGCGGCACTGGCGCGCGCCGCCGACACCACGTATTGATACGGGGTCTTGAACTTGGCGCCGACGCTGGCCGGCGCCATGAATTCATCGCTGGCGAACAGCACGCGCAGCACGGCGCGGATGTCGCCGTCACTGGCCTGCCAGGTGCGCGCCATGCGTTCGACCAGCGCCGGCGGCGGCTCGTCCTGCACGAAGTACTGGGCCAGCTTGTAGCTCAGGTGGCGCGCCGTGGCCGGATGGACGGCCAGCACGTCGAGCGCCATTTCGCCTTCGGCCTGGCCCTGCGCCGGCACCGCGCGTCCGAGCCAGGTCTTGGCGCCCTGGTCGTGGCGGCGCGGATCGAAGCGGAAGAGCTGGTCCTCGCCGATCAGGGCGCGCTGGTTGAAAGTCCAGCCGGTGAACATGCGCGCCAGTTCCGTCACGTCGCGCTGGGTGTAGCCGCCGTCGACGCCGAGCGTGTGCAGCTCCATCAGTTCGCGCGCGTAGTTTTCGTTCAGGCCGCGCGGCCTGCCCTTTCCACTCGCTTTGGCGCTCGCCGGTGCGGGAGCGGCCGACAGGTAGTTGTCGAGGTAGTACAGCATGGCCGGATGCCTGGCGGTGGCGCCGAGCAGCTGACGGAAGGAGCCGAACACGTAAGGCCGGATCGCATCGCGCTCGTAGCTGGCAACCAGGGCCTGCACGCTGCCCTTGGACGCGGCCACGTTGAAGTGGTTGAACCAGAAATCGACCATCACTTCCTCCAGCTGGCGCGGACTCTGGATGGCGCGCAGCAGGCGCGCTTCGGCCGTCTCGCGGGCGATGCGGGCCACCCGCGCGCGCCGCTGTGCCAGCGCGGCTGGCGCCTCGTCGCGCGCATTGCGGCGCGCTTCCTCGAATTCGCCCAGGGTCTTGCCGGCGCTGCGGTTGGGCGTTTCCAGGGCGGCCAGGCGCTCGTCCAGCGCGGCCGGCCAGGCAAGCGCCGCCGGTTCGAGCTGGCTGTCGATATAGGCGCGCACGCCGCTGCGGGTCACGCGTTCGAGGTCCCCCGGCGCGGGCCCGAAAGCGATCCGGTTAAGCACATGCGCGGCGGCCTGTGCCGCGGGCAGCGGCAGCGGGTCGGCGCGCGCCGTCACCAGCGTGGCGGCGGCGAACAGGGCGAGCAAGGTCGGTTTCATGGGCAGGCCGATCGAAAAATGGCAGGGAACGTCCCCGCCTTACAGGTATTGCGCCCGAACCGGCGAAAAGTTCCCGTTAATTCATATGCAAGGTAGTCCACAATGTAACCCGAATGTAAAGTTGCGGCCGTTTAGTTAAAACGAGCGCTTTAGTTATATCAATCGTTTGATTTTCGTGATTAAATCGCGGGATGGAAAAAACACCGACTTTACTGGCCGACGATGCGCGCCGCACGCGCTCGGACGGCGCCCAGTCGCGCGAGCGGCTGCTGCTGACGGCAATCCGCCTGTTCGCCGAGCAGGGTTTCGCCAAAACCTCCACCCGCGAGATTGCTCTGGCCGCCGGCACCAACATCGCCTCGATCAGTTACTACTTCGGCGACAAGGCGGGCCTGTACCGCGCCGCCTTCACCGAGCCGTCGCCCAGCTGCGACCATAACACCGACCTGTTTACCTCGCCCGACGCCACCTTGCGCGAAACGCTGGAGAGCTTCTACGGCGTCATGATGGCCGACCTGAAACGCGGCGACCTGGCGCGCCTGTCGATGCGGCTGTGGTTTCGCGAAATGCTCGAACCGACCGGCATATGGGCCGAGGAAATCGACAACGGCATCAAGCCGGCCCACGCGGCGCTGGTGATGGTGCTGGGACGCCATCTGGGCATGCCCGCGCCGGACGACGACGTGCTGCGCCTGGCCTTCTCGCTGGTCGGCTTGGCGGTGCAATTGATGGTCACGCGCGACGTGATCGACCGCATCAACCCTCACCTGCTGGAAAACGACGCCGCCATCGATGCCTGGATGGCGCGCCTGGTCGACTACGGCGAGGCGATGGTCAACGCCGAACTGGCGCGCCGCAAGGCCGGCGCCGTACAACCGATTACAAAGCCACGAAAGAAGAAAGCATGAAGATAGTCCATGTACTGAGTGCGGCGCTGCTGCCGCTGACGCTGGGAGCGTGCGCGCTGGCGCCGCCAAGCAAGACCGAGGCGCCGGTGGCGCCGCAATGGCAGGCGCCGCTGCCGCACAACGGCAGCCTGACCGATCTCTCCAGCTGGTGGCGCCAGCAGGGCGATGCGCTGCTGGTGCAGCTGGTCGAGGCGGCGCAGACGGCCAGTCCCAACGTGGCCACGGCGCGTTCGCGCATCGCCCAGTCGCGCGCCGACCGCATCGCGGCCGGCGCCGCGCTGGCGCCGTCGCTGGACGCGAGCGTGAGCGTGAGCCGCGCCAACCAGCAAAGCACCCTGCCCGGCGGCACCACCAGCCAGGCGGGCCTGGAAAGCACCTGGGAGATCGACCTGTTCGGCGGCGGCCGCGCCACCCGCAACGCGAGCGAGGAACGCCTGGCCGGCGCGCGCGCCAGCTGGCATGACGCGCGCGTGGCGGTGGCGGCCGAAGTGGCCAACCAGTATTACAGCCTGCGCGCGTGCGAGCAGTTGCTGGCGGTGGCCCGGCTCGACGCCGCCTCGCGCGAAGACACCGCCCGCCTGACCGGCCTGTCGGCCGATGCCGGCTTCCAGGCCCCCGCCACGGCGGCCCTGGCCCGCGCCAGCGCGGCCGAAGGCAAGAGCCGCGCCACCTTGCAGCGCGCCTTGTGCGATATCGATATCAAGACCCTGGTGGCCTTGACGGCGATCGACGAGCCGGACCTGCGCGCGCGCCTGCTGGCCAGCACGCCGGTCGCGCCGCCGCCGCTGGGCATCGCGGCCCTGCCGGCGCAGGTGCTGGCCCAGCGTCCCGACGTGTTCACAGCCGAACGCGAAGTGGCGGCGGCCAGCTTCGACGTGGGCAGCGCGCAGGCGCAGCGCTATCCGCGCCTGGCGCTGAGAGGCTCGATCGGCGCGGCGAATTTTCGCAGCGGCGGCGAGAACACCCAGCTCGACACCTGGACCATCGGCCCGCTGGCGCTGACGCTGCCGATCTTCGATGGCGGCAGGCGCAGCGCCAACGTGGACGCGGCCAAGGCACGCTACGAAGCGGCCGTGGTGTCGTACCGCGCCAGCGCGCGGCGCGCCGTCAGTGAGGTCGAGCAGGCGCTGGTGAACCTGAACAGCGCAGCCGACCGCGGCGGCGACGCGCAAGTGGCGCTCGACGGCTACCGCGCAGCCTTCCGCGCCGCCGAAGACCGCTACAAGAATGGGCTGGGCAGCCTGCTCGAACTGGAAGACGCGCGCCGCACCCGCCTGGCCGCCGAGAACGCGGTCGTGACCCTGGAGCGCGAACGCAGCGCCGCCTCCGTCGCGTTGTACCGCGCCGCCGGCGGCGGCTGGACCGCTGCCTCGAACTGACCGCCCCGACACGACTACGGATAGAACACCATGAAAAACAATACCCCCTACACTTTGAAAAACCTGAAACTCAAACCGGCCGCCGCGCTGGTGATCGGCACCCTGGTGCTGGCGACCGGCAGCCTGATGGCCGTCTCGTCCAATTCGGTCGCAGCCGACGACAAGAAAGACGCGGCGCCGAAACCGGCGCTGACGGTGACCACCACCAAGCCGTCGGCGGCCACGCTGGCCATCAAGCTGGGCGCCAACGGCAACGTGGCCGCCTGGCAGGAAGCGGTGATTGGCAGCGAGTCGGGCGGGCTGCGCCTGACCGACGTGAAAGTCAACGTCGGCGACGTGGTCAGGAAGGGCCAGGTACTGGCCGTATTCTCGGCCGATACCGTCAACGCCGACGTGGCGCAGGCGCGCGCCGGCTTGCTCGAAGCGGAAGCGAATGCCGCCGAAGCGGTGGCCAATGCAGCCCGCGCGCGCACGCTGGAAACCTCGGGCGCGCTGTCGGCCCAGCAGATCAGCCAGTACAAGACGGCCGAGCAGACCGCCAAGGCCCGCATCGCCTCGGCCAGGGCGGCCCTGTCGTCGCAGCAGCTGCGCCTGAAATACACGCAGGTGGTCGCGCCCGACGACGGCGTGATCTCGGCGCGCGCGGCCACCGTGGGCTCGGTGGTGGGCGTGGGCACGGAACTGTTCCGCATGATCCGCCAGGGCCGCCTGGAATGGCGCGCCGAAGTCACGGCGGCCGAACTGGCGCGCATCAAGCCCGGCACCAGCGCCGTGGTCAAGGCGGCCAATGGCAGCGAGCTGACCGGCAAGGTGCGCATGATCGCGCCGACCATCGATCCGCAGACCCGCTCCGCGCTGGTGTATGTGGACCTGCCCTCGGCTACGGCGACCACCAGCGCCAACGCGCCGTTCAAGGCCGGCATGTTCGCCAGCGGCCAGTTCGAGCTGGGCACCTCGGACGCCATGACCGTGCCGCAGCAGGCCGTGGTGGTGCGCGATGGCTTCAGCTACGTGTTCCGCCTGAACCAGGACGGGCGCGTCAGCCAGCTCAAGGTGCAGGCGGGACGGCGCCTGGGCGAGCGCATCGAAGTGACCAAGGGCTTGACGGCCGAGTCGCTGGTCGTGGTCAGCGGCGCGGGCTTTTTGAATGACGGCGATCTGGTACGCAACGTGCCTGCCGCGGCCTCGGCCCCGGCCAGCGCCGCCAAATAAGGAACCTTCATGAATTTTTCATCCCTATCAATCAAGAACCCGATACCGGCGATCATGCTGTTCGCGTTGCTGACCCTGGCCGGCCTGCTGGCCTACAAGGCCAACGCGGTGCAGGATTTCCCGGATATCGAACTGCCGATCGTCACCGTCACCGCCACGCTCGACGGCGCCGCGCCGGCGCAGCTGGAAACGGAAGTGGCGCGCAAGATCGAGGATTCGGTCGCCACGCTGCAAGGCGTGAAGAACATCTACACCAAGGTGCTCGATGGCGTGGCCACCGTGACGGTCGAATTTGTCCTCGAGAAGAATATCGCAGAAGGCGTGAACGACGTGCGCGATGCGGTGGCGCGGGTCAAGGCCGACCTGCCCGCCGAGATGCGCGACCCGACCGTGACCAAGGCCTCCACGGCCGGCCGCGTGATCATGACCTTTACCGCTAGCGCGGCGCCGGGCAAGGGCGGCGTGCCGCTGGACGACCAGGAACTGAGCTGGTTCGTCGACAATTCGGTCGCCAAGCGCCTGTTGAATGTACCTGGCGTGGGCGCGGTCAAGCGCGTCGGTGGCGTGTTCCGCGAGATCCGCGTGGAACTCGACGACGCCCGCATGGCCGCGCTGCAGGTAGCGGCGGTGGACGTATCGCGCCAGTTGCGCAGCGTGCAGCGCGAAGCGCCGGGCGGACGCGGTGACGTGAGTGGCGCCGAACAATCGGTGCGCACCATCGCCACCGTGCAGACGGCCGATCAGCTGGCGGCGATGGATATTCCGCTGCCGGACGGACGCCGCGTGCGCCTGGACCAGATCGCGACCGTGACCGACACCGTGGCCGAGCCGCGTTCGGTGGCCGAGCAGGATGGCAAGCGCGTGGTCGGCTTCGAGATTTTCCGCACCAAGGGCGCCAGCGAAATCGCGGTGGCCGAAGGCGCGCGCGCCGCCATCGCCGAGCTGCAGGCGGCGCATTCCAACGTGGCGATCAAGGAAGTGATCGACAACGCCCAACCGGTGCAGGAAAACTTCGACGGCTCGATGGAACTGCTGTACGAAGGCGCGATCCTGGCGGTGCTGGTTGTCTGGTGGTTCCTGCGCGACTGGCGCGCCACCCTGGTGGCCGCCGCCGCGCTGCCGCTGTCGGTGATTCCCGCTTTCCTGGGCCAGTACTGGTTCGGTTACACCCTCAACACCGTGACCCTGCTGTCGCTGGCGCTGGTGGTGGGGGTGCTGGTGGACGATGCGATCGTCGAGATCGAAAACATTTCGCGCCACCTGCGCATGGGGAAAAGCCCGATGCAGGCGGCCATGGAAGCGGCTGATGAAATCGGCATGGCGGTCATCGCCACCACCTTCGCGCTGGTCGCGGTATTCCTGCCGACCGCCTTCATGGGCGGCATTCCGGGCCTGTTCTTCAAGCAGTTCGGGTGGACCGCGGTGCTGGCGATCCTCGCTTCGCTGGTGGTGGCGCGTCTGCTCACGCCGATGATGGCGGCCTACATCCTCAAGGACTTGCCGCACGAAGAGGAAAAAGACGGCTGGATAATGCAGCGCTACATGGCGGCCATGAAGTGGTGCCTGAAACACCGCCTGGTGACGGCGATCGGCTCGGCCCTGTTCTTCGTCGGTTCGATCATGCTGGTGCCGCTGCTGCCGACCGGCTTCGTGCCGCCGGCCGACCGCGCCCAGACCATGATCAACGTCGAACTGCCGCCGGGTTCCACCCTGGCCGAGACGCGCGCGGTGGCCGAACGGGCCCGCGTGGCGGCGATGGAAGTGCCGGGCATCAAAGGCATTTTCAGTTCGATCGGCGGCGGTTCGAGCGGCGACGCGTTCGCTCCGGGCGCCTCGGCCGAAGCGCGGCGCGCGGTGCTGACCCTGACCACGCTGCACCGCAACGACCGCAAGGAATCGATGGACCAGCTGGAACGCCAGATCCGCACCAGGCTCGATCAGATCCCCGGCGCCAAATTCAACGTGGGCCCGCAAGATACCGGCGTGAAGATGCAGCTGGTGCTGCGCAGCGAAGATCCGGTGGCGCTGACCGGTGCGGCGCAGGCGGTGGAGCGCGAACTGCGCACGCTCAAGGGCATCGGCAACGTCAGTTCGAGCGCCTCGCTGGTGCGTCCGGAAATCATCGTGCGTCCTGACTTTGCCAAGGCGGCCGACATGGGCGTGACCGCGGCGGCCATCGGCGAGACGGTGCGCGTGGCCACCGCCGGCGACTACGACACGGCGCTGACCAAGATGAACCTGAGCGAGCGCCAGGTGCCGATCCGGGTCAAGCTGCCCGACGCGGTGCGGGCCGACCTGTCGGCCCTGGGACGGCTGACGGTGCCGGGCAAGAATGGCCCGGTCATGCTCGACAACGTCGCCAGTATCACGATGGAAAGCGGTCCGGCGCAGATCGACCGCCTCAATCGCAGCCGCAACGTCACCCTGGAAGTGGAGCTGTCGGGCCGCTCGCTGGGCGAAGTCAATGAAGAAGCGCGCAAGCTGCCATCGATGCAGAACCTGCCGGCGTCGGTGAAGATCGCCGAACTGGGCGACGCCCAGGAGATGCAGGCGCTGTTCGCCAGCTTCGGCCTGGCGATGCTGATCGGGGTGCTGTGCATCTACGGCGTGCTGGTGCTGCTGTTCAAGGACTTCATGCAGCCGATTACCATTCTGGCGGCGCTGCCGCTGTCGATCGGCGGCGCCTTCGTGGCCCTGCTGTTGACCGGCAAAGCGCTGTCGATGCCATCGATGATCGGCCTGATCATGCTGATGGGGATCGTGACCAAGAACTCGATCCTGCTGGTCGATTATGCGATCCTGGCGCGCCAGGCCGGCATGGAACGGTTCGAGGCGCTGGTCGACGCTTGCCACAAGCGCAGCCGCCCGATCATCATGACCACCATCGCCATGGGCGCCGGCATGATGCCGCTGGCACTGGGCTGGGGCGCCGACCCGAGCTTCCGCTCGCCGATGGCGATTGCCGTGATCGGCGGACTGATCACGTCGACCTTGCTCAGCCTGCTGGTGGTACCGGCGGTGTTCACCTACATCGATGACCTGGAGCACTTGCTCAAGCGCGGCATGCGCTATCTGCGCCGCGACAAGGGCAGCGCCCGCAGCACGGCGGCGGTGGAGGTGATGAAGTAAGCCACGTTCCAGCGG